>CAZKLR010000049.1:0-6639 GCA_964553695.1 uncultured Candidatus Saccharibacteria bacterium
TTTCTAGACGAATTAATTATATCATCTATGTCGCATTTTTAATTAGAATATAACGGAGAAATAACTTTGAATAGTATCAAGTTAAGGTGTATTTTTTATTTTAACGAAAATTTGACAGTACTCATTTTTTTGGCTAGTATTCAGTCCAATGAACCTAAGGGAGGTAGATAATTAAGCTCATTATAAAATAGCGAAAAAACAGAATCAATAAAAAAATAAACAAAACAAAGAAATAAGGTGAATAAATTGAGATCTAACACAAGAATACTCCCACTAATCTTTGCGACATTTCTGATTGTTATAATCGGATGTATGTCCGCAGAAGCAAGGCTTGCTCCTGATGGAGTAAAGTATGATCGACAAGCGGTCGTGAACGAAGCATATTATGCTCTTGCTGGAGAAGCATATTACTACCCAACATCAGACCTAGGTCAATGGAATTATTTAGTAAGCGATGTAGCGGCTTATTGGCACACAAGAGATTATTGGACAACAAGATATATTGTTAATGGCAATATGACCAACGCCAAAGATCCCGTATTAAGACAATATTTTATTGATGGCAATCTTCCACAATATGGATTTTACAAAAATATTGGCAGAGGAGGACAGTGTAAATACTTCGCAAATATGATCTTATACAGAGCCAGTATATCCGACATCGAAATAGTAGACCCTATGCCGACCTATGAAACAATGAAATCGGAAACGAAATCAACGGCATATTCTAAACCCGGAGATATAATTTTTAGAGCAGATAAAACGAGTGGATACTATCATACAGCGATAGTGGCTCAGGTACTCACGGGAGATTCAGCAAAAGGCACAGTAACCAAAGTGCAAGTTATAGACTCCAACTATAAAGGAGATGAAGTCATTGGAAAACACATAATGTATAGTTCGGAACTTAAAAAATACAAAATATGGACAGGAACGCCATATTATCAATGCAACTATTAACTGTGAAAAACATAAAAACAAAAGAGCCAATGTCCTTCTCAGGACAAAAGCTCCTATTTTTTTGTCTTTAAAACCCAAAACTGCTAATTGTTTGCTCTAATATATGCTTTTTAGTATTTTCTAGTTCAAGGTATTTAACGTAGAAATCCTTTTCAAAAAGTTTATATTCAGGATATTTTTTGAAAAATTCTTCTTGACCCTGCTCTATAAAAGTTTTCTCCAATTCCTCTAAAACAAATTGCGAATTAGCTTTTGAAAATGCGAAAATTATATCATCTGCGCTTACTACCCCGGAAGTTTCTATTTTCTCTCTAAAACCAGTGCTCATATTAATACTAAATATAAATCTATTGTCCTTTGAAGGGAAATAATAAGTAGTATTTTCCGTTATCCCTGAAGGTCTATATACAAACTCATATCCATAGATTCCTCCCAAATTAACGATTTTTTGACTCTTTAAAATTTCTTTCCCCTTATAATAACTGAGAATTTCCTGTGAAACAAATTCTTTAAAAGATAAATTGGATTCATTTGGGTGAATGCCTATCGTAAATAACGAATCTATCGTCTCTGTCGTATTACCATCGATTCGACGATCTGTTGCCCAATTAAAACTTACTATCTCTTTAACCGTCTTAAAGCTGCCCATAGAAGCAGTTGAAAATTTTTGATCTTCGCCGGTTGCTGCCAAATCTTCTCTGTTTTTAAACTTGATATCCTTTATTTTTATTTTCTCGCCCTCAAATTCCTCCGGATAATTTATTTCAAAGCCGTATTCTTCGTTTTTATAAGTTTTCCATCCTTCAGGAAGCTGGTTCAGGTTTTTCGTATATTCATTCTCGATCAAACTCAATGTTTGGCTTTTTGATTCTGTTGTGCAAGATTCGCAATCTTTGTTTTTTTGATATTGATATAAAGAAAAGTTTATACCGATTGAAACCAGAAACAACACAAACAAAAACCCAATCATGATTTTTACTTTGTTCATTTTGAATTATTAACTAATAAAATAAAACATATCGCAATTTGCAATTTTATCCCACAAACTTCTTCACGATTCCGATAAATTCCGAAGGCTTGAGCGAAGCGCCACCGACCAGCAGGCCGTTCATGCCAGTCTTGTCCACCAAGTCGAAACAGTTTGCCGAACAAACACTTCCGCCATAAAGAATAGGTATATTGTCAGCAATTTCGCGGCTGCCATAAATCTTGCCTAGCACTTTCCGAATAAGAAGTCCAACGCTCATAATCTCATCAGTTGAAGGCGTTACCCCCGAGCCAACCACTCCGGAGCTGATTGCCCAAATCGGCTCATACGCGATCAACAATTTGTCGCTGATTTCTTCCTCGGTTATATTTTGTAAAGCTTTTTCAATCTGCTCAACAATGACTTCTCCTGTATCGCCCTTTTCCCTTTGCTCCAGGCTCTCGCCAATACATAAGATCGGACGCAAATTGCTCGCCAGACAAGCTTGAACCTTCAGGTTGATCATCTCGTCAGTCTCGCCCAGATATATTCTTCTTTCCGAATGGCCTATAATCGAATATTTGGCCCCGGCCTTTCTCAACATATCACCAGAAATTTCCCCCGTATACGTCCCCTGCTTTTCCCAAAACAGATTTTGAGCCCCCAATCTCACTTTTCCTTCAGAATCAAATTCGGGCAAGAAAAGATAAGGCATACAAACAACGACTTCCATCCTGTCGCTGCTTATTTTATAGACGTCGTTTTCTATCTCATCAAAAATAACCTCGGCATCGCCAATATCCAGCGGATTCATTTTCCAGTTTCCAATTATGTAAGTTTTATTTTTTTCCGGATTCATTTTATTGTATTATAAATTTCTTCTTATTTTTTCCGCCTTGGCGACCCTTTCCACCGCCACGGCGTATGCAGCCAATCTTAAGCTGCAATCTTCCAAACAACATTTCTTGCCCCAAACTTCATCAAAAGCATTTTCAATAATTTCTTTCAGTCTGCCGATATTTTCTTTCTCGCTCCAATAATAATTCTGCAAGTTCTGCACCCATTCAAAATAGCTGACAATTACTCCTCCGGCATTCGCCAGAATATCCGGCACAATAGTCACACCTTTTTTCTCAAGGATTTTATCCGCTTCGGGAGTAATAGGTCCGTTGGCAAGCTCAACAATCAATTTTGCCTTGATTTTATCAGCGTTCTTTTCTGTTATAACATTCTCGAGCGCTGCGGGCATTAGAACATCAACATCAAGCTCCAAAAGCTCTTCATTGGTGATATTGCGCGTTCCTGGATAATCAATTACGCTTCCGGTCGCTTCTTTATATTTCATAATTTCCTTGGCATTCAAAGTTTTTTCCTCACCATCATCCAAAACTATTCCGCCTTTAGAGTCGGACACTGCCACCACATTATAACCCAAAGCAACCAGAATTTCCGCCGCAAAATATCCCACATTTCCAAATCCCTGAAGCGCAATTTTTATTTTCTTGGGATCAAGTTCCAGTTTTTCTACAATTTTTTCAAAAACATAAACACCCCCCTGAGAAGTTGAGAATTTTCTGCCTCTCGTCCCCCCGACTTCAATCGGCTTTCCTGTAACTACTCCCGGAACATTATATCCATGCATCCGGCTGAACTCGTCCATCATCCAGCCCATAATTTGCGGATCCGTGTTAACATCCGGAGCCGGAATATCTTTTTCCGGACCAATAAAATCACGAAGCGCCTGTACATATCCGCGGGAAAGTCTTTCCAACTCGCCCTGTGAAAGCTTATTAACATCAACAATAATTCCACCCTTGCCGCCTCCGTAAGGAATACCCACCACGGAGCATTTCCAGGTCATCCACGCAGAAAGCGCCTTCACTTCGGAAAGACTCACATCAGGATGAAAACGGATACCGCCTTTAAATGGGCCCAGCGCATCATTGTATTGAGCGCGATAACCCTTAAAGACTTCAATTTTCCCCGAATCCATCTTAACGGGAATGTTAACTATAAGAATTCTTTTTGGATTTTTGAGGATCTCCAGCACGGATTCCTCAAGTTCAATTTTTTTCGCAGCATTTTCCAGCTGCTTCAAAGCATTCTTGAAAGGATCGATTTTCATATTTTTCTTTTCTATTTAGTTCTTAGAAAATTATAAACACTATTAGCGCTAATCATTCCCTCCGCGCTCGCCGAAAGAATCTGTCTAATGCCATTTGAACCGCTAGTAACATCCCCTGCCGCATAAAGCCCGTCAACATTAGTAGCTCCTGCCGCATCAACCACAATATGTCCCGCCTGATCAATATCCACTCCCAAATCTTTCAGAAGTATGCCATTTGGAACCATGCCAATTTCTATGAACAACCCGTCCAAAATAAGCTCAGCACTGCCGTTATATTCCTTATCCAAAATAATCCTTTCAACCTTCTTGCCGCCTTTTATTTCCATTATATTCACACCGGCAACAATTTCTATTTTAGGATTCTGTGCCGCTCTTTCCAGCATAACCGGTTCAGCCTTAAAATTATCGCTGCGATGAATCAAATAGACTTTGTTCGCGTGCTCGGCGAGCATCAGCGCCGCCATTACCGCCGAATTTCCTCCGCCGGCAACCGCTACGATTTTTTCTTTGAAAAACGCTCCATCGCAAATCGCGCAGTAGCTTACACCGCGGCCCAAAAATTCCTCTTCTCCCGGAATGTTTAATCTTCGTTCTTTCGCTCCAGAACATATTATAACAGCCTTCGCTTCAAGGATTTTGTTCTGAGAAGTGGTGATTTTAAAAACATTTTCTTCTTTACTTATAGCCACCATATTCTCCGGCAAAAATTCCCCGCCAAGGCTCTGCGCATGCTCATAAAATTTATTCAAGAGATCAAAGCCTCCGATTGATTTTTCTCCGGGCCAATTTTCAATCATATGAGCTTTAGATAAAGAACTGCCGCACAGATCGCCCAAAACCAGGTGATTGATTTTATATCTGGAAGCATAGATCGAAGCGGTCAGTCCCGCCGGTCCGGCTCCCACTATTATTAAATCGTACATATTTTTCAATTTCTTCAATTAAGTTCTAGAACAAAGAAGAGAATCTTTAAAAAACTCAACAAAAGTTCCAAAAGATTCCCTTTTTAAATAAACCAAAAACTATTCTTCTGTTACTTTTATCGCTCCCACTGGACAACTGTTAACGGCGACATCTATATCACATTCGGCACAAGTTTCGTCAATTACACTTGATTTTCCGTCATTTTGTAAAACAAAGCAATCAGGACATAAATTTGCGCAAGCTCCGCATCCAATACAAAGTTCTTGGTCTACTGTAACTTTTTTTGCCATAATTTTTATTATTGATTGATTAAATTCTTAATTTTTTCCTCCAGCACTTGTTTGGGCTGCAATCCGACCATTTCATCGATTACTTTTCCGCCTTTAAAAAATTTGAGTGCCGGAATACTAAGAATTTCATATTCCCCCGCAAGGCGTGAATTTTCATCAACATTCAACTTTTTCACCACAATTTTACCCTCGAATTCCTTGGCAATTTCTTCAACTATCGGACCCATCATCTTGCAAGGTCCGCACCAAGGAGCCCAAAAATCTACCAAAACTATCCTATCGCTTTCAAGAACATTTTCTTTAAAATTGTCTTCACTGATATCTATTTCCATATTTTTATTTCCTTCCTTCAGTTGTCTTCTGCTTGTATTTACTTATACAAAAAGAGCAAGAAAAAAACTGAAACTTATACTTAAATTGCTTAATATATGTTATACTTTATGTGTTAATAATATAATATTATACAAAAAGATGCAAACGAAAAAAAGAGTCTTGATTATTGGAGCCGGACCGGCGGGACTTAGCGCGGCAATCGAACTGGCAGAAGACAAAAATTTCGACGTCATCATACTGGAAAAAAACCAAGAACCCAGCTATAAAGTATGCGCCGGAGGAGTAGATTCGCAATTTTTTCAAAAGTTTGTCTCTGAAGATATATTGGACAGAAATTTTAACAAATTTTACATCCAGACCCCCAAGGTGTTAATTCCCGTTGAAGGAAAAGAAGAAATTTTTATAGGAACGCTTAATAGACAAAGATTAAATGAAAAACTGACACAGAAAGCTCAGACAGCTGGAGCGCAAGTTCTTTTTGGAAAAAATGTTGCGGAAATAAAAGACAATAGCGTTCGCACGGACGCAGGCGAAGAGTTCCCTTTTGATTATCTGATAGGCGCAGACGGAAGCAACTCCATTGTTCGAAGAAAAATGGGATTGAAAAGCAATAAAGTCTTGACCGCATTCCAATATATGATTCCTGGAAACTATGAAAATTTGGAAATATTCATAGATCCCAAAAAATTCGGCGTAACTTATTTTTGGATATTTCCGCAAAAAGACATTATATCTGTCGGAACCGGCTACTGTCCAAGCAAATACAGAAAAGACTTTCCAATCAGCAAGCTGAGAGAGGTCTTTGAGATATGGTGCAAAGAAAGATTTGATTTAACCAACGCCCGTTTTGAAGGACATACCATAAACTATGATTATAAAGGCTTTGATTTTGGAAATATATTTTTGGCAGGAGATGCGGGAGGCTTCACTTCCGGACTGACTGGCGAAGGCATAAAACCGGCAATGCTTTCCGGACAAGATATAGCCAAAAAGATCAAAAACCCTGAATACGAATGTCCAGAAATTAAAAAAATCCT
>CAZKLR010000050.1:0-2282 GCA_964553695.1 uncultured Candidatus Saccharibacteria bacterium
GCGCGCATTTAATAACCCGTTTTATTTGTCTGGGATAGCCGCGCGGGATAAATCCCGCTACTCCGGGTTATTTTTGGGATAATCCCGCTACTCCGGATGCAGTTTGGAGCGATAAATCCAGCCAATCCGCATTATATTTAGGACAAATCTCCATATTCGCCGCTATTTATCTAAAAACATAACAAAAAATCGGACTTCTTATCCAAAGTCCAATTTCTATATACACAGAATTTAGTTCTATAACCCATATTTAACCTTTTTCATCCCAAATTTCCTAAAATATTTTAACGCGCTATGAATATGTATTCTTGCGTATTTGTTAAATGCCGACTGCCACAAATTCTTCTTCTTGCTGGACTGAAAATGATAATGATACATTGTAACTTTCGGGAAATAAACCACTTTCAAGCCATTTTCCCAGAACCTTCGCGCCCAATCCACGTCTTCAAAATACATAAAATATCTCTCATCAAAGCCGCCAACCTTCTCCAAATCCTTGCTTCTGACCATCATTGCCGAGCCCATAAGCCAATCTACGGCGATAGGTTCCGTAATTTCACCCTTATCCAGAATATCTTTCATCAGAAAATCGTTCAAATTCTTCCTTCCAAATGAAGTTTTTCCCAACAAAGTCCTGCGATAGAAAACCGTCATTGGAGTATAAAAGCGAAAGCAAGACTGCTGCCAAGTATTATTTATATTCCAAAGTTTCGGTCCCAACATTCCGATCTCGGGATGTTCGGCCATATATTCAAGCATTTTTCCGATTGCACCTTTTTCGTCAACTACGATATCAGCATTAATTATAAAAATATATTCGCCTCGGGCCTTCTCAAGGGCGGCATTGATAGATTTTCCAAAACCTATATTCTCTTGATTTGGAAGAAAAATAACGTCTGAAAATTCCTCGGCCATCATCTGCTCGGTTTGTTCGATTGTCGCACTATCGGTTACTACAATCTCCCAGTCAAAACCGGAATCTTTCAAGTTTTCCCTGATTGACTTAAGGCAATTTCTGAGGATTTCAGGGGTACGATAGTGATTAATAATAATTGAAAGTTTCATTAATTTGGTATAGATTAATTCTTATTTAGGTTTTATAGCAACCAATTTCAGCTGGCTATATAATTTTCTGTTAATTTTATAGATTTATGCAAACCATGTTTCCATTTCTTCATCCGATATTTTAGTTCTTTCTTTCACCAGCGTTCTTTTCTCCTTAAAAACCGGCACTAATCGACGAAAATCTTTGATAAGCCTAAAAGTAAATCTCTCAAAAACAGCCATATAAATCCAAGCTCCTACCTCCTTGATTATAAAAGGAAAGAAATGCTTAGTAAAGAGAAGCTGCGGTGAGTCGTCTTTGATCTGCATTAAGCGCTGATGCAAAAAGGAGTAATATTTGGCTCGCGGATTGATTTTTCTTCGTTCTTCGATAATCTTGATATAATTTTTTGCCATACTATCGCCTGAACCTCGCCCGTGATAAGCAACGGCAGTAGGCAAATAAACCGCTTTCCAGGCTGCAAGCCGAAGTCGCCAAGCCAAATCTACGTCTTCCTTATACATAAAAAAATCCTCGTCAAAATATTCATATTCATTGATCTTCTTTTTATCCTCTCTTTCCCAAACCGGCAGTTTTATGCTTTCCAAAGCTTCTTTTCGATAAATCGGAGAAGCGCCGTCAGCGCCAAAAATTTCCATTCGCTCCTCGAATTGTCCACGATCCGCCTTTCCCTGGCCAATACAAATAATTCGACGATTTTTCAACATCTGCAGCCCTACGGTATCAATACGATTTAGGCTCGAATCGTCGGTATCTTTAAAAAGGTCATTTTTATCAAAATCATAGCGCAATAATTTGCCTTGAACGGCGCCAACTTCAGAATCTTCAAAAGCTTTCAGCGCCTCTTCGACAAAATTCGGCTGAATAATCAAATCAGCATTCATCAGCAGAAAAAACTCCCCTCGGCCTATGCGGAATACTTGATTATGTGGACGGCCAAAACCGCTATTTTCTTCGCTTTTGATATATATGACATTTGGGTTTCTGGTTTCACTGTTGTCTGATATCTTTCTTCTTTTTTCTTCCCACTCTGGAATTCTCGCCTCGATTTCTTCGCGTGTTCCATCGGTGGAAAGGTTGTCAGTTATGATAATCTCCAGATTGGGATAAGTCTGATTGACCGCCGATTCAATGGCTTGAAAGATGAACTTCCTTTCATTGTAGTTGATAATGCTTATAGTTACCGGCGCTAGATTTTTCATATTGACAAATTAGA
>CAZKLR010000050.1:2382-6629 GCA_964553695.1 uncultured Candidatus Saccharibacteria bacterium
TTAAGGTAATCTTTTATAGATTACCGCTCTTTTTTTATTTCAAATTACTACCTAAATATATAATAAAAAAACAGCTTTCACAAGGATTAATATGAACTCGGAGCAATAGACTTCAGTCTGCGCTGTATTTCGGAGTAGCGAACTTTAGTTCGCGCTGGATTTTGCATTTTATTCTAATTATAGACTTACCTACTTAGGATAACCAGCACGGGATAAATCCCGCTACTCCGAGAAATTTTGCTTTGTATTTCGGAGTAGCGCAATTTATTGCGCGCGCATTTGGCATTTTATTTAAATTGTAGATTTATCCATTTTAGATAGCCACGCGATATAAATCTCGTTACCTTAAAAACAAGTTAGATACACAAAACTTCTGCCGCCCTGCCTGTCCATAACGTTTGACTTAATAATATAAAGTATTATTATATTAGGAAAGGAGGACAAAAATGCAACTCATTCCGGGCCAACCAGCCCCAGGAGAATCATTTATAACAGATGTATTCATCTATTTGATAATTGTCGCTCTTTTTACAAATTTCCCTTAAAGAGCGACTTATTTATTTTATGTCAAAAACTTTTACCCCGTATGGGTTTTTATTTTGCCGATTTCTAAAATTTTTGCATAAAATCATATTTCAAGTAAAATATATATGTATAAGAAATAATCAACTCATATGAGCATCATTTCAAAAATAAATCCTGATAAGCTGCGCAACCCCAGTATCCGCATTCTTTTTCTGATTTGGCTTTTTTTCAGCGTTATTACAACTTTTGTTTTTTATTTCCAAATCAACGCTTTACAGCATATCGACATTCCAACGCACATCGGCGCCGGACTTGTGATTGCCGCATTTATATATACAACTATTAAAACAAAAAATGGCAGGCAAGCGCTCAGCCTTGCCTTCATTCCATTTCTTCTCTGGGAACTGATTGAAATCGGAATCTCAAACACCGTTGAACAAGGCTTCATTTTTCGCTTATTTCACGAAACTAACGGCAATATGTTGCAGGATGTTACAATGGACACTTTAGGCTTTTTTGTTTTTATGATTATGACCGGAAGAAAATTTTAATTTTCATAAACTGGTTTTAAACAGCAAGCCAAAATAAATCCCCGCTTACCGCGGAGATTTATTTTATATCGCAAATCTTTTAAATTATGCACTACCACTTGATTATAGAATTTTCACCTATAATCACCTGTTTTCCTTTTGGCAAATTATCTTCTCCGGAAGTTATCGAAACATTACTTCCAATCACGCTATTTACAATCTTTTTATCGGTGTAAATATTTACTCCGCTCATAATCAAAGAATGTTCAACTTCAGTATTATTGATTTCATCATTATTTCCTATTGAAGTATAGGGTCCGACGTATGCATCTTTAATCAGGCAGCCGTCGCCGATAACCAGCGGGCCTCGCAAAAGAGATTTGCCGGTGATTCTGCTTCCCTTTCCTATTGCAACTTGACCGTCAATTTTTGCATTACCGAGCACCTCTCCTTCAATCTTATTTTCGCCATCAGCAAAAACAAAATTTTCCAAAACGAATTTGTTGCCTTCCAAAAGATCTTCCGGATTGCCGCGGTCTTTCCACCATCGAGAAATTTCTTCGAATCCCAACTTAAGATCGCTATTGATATAGAAATTATGTATGTCTGAAATTTCATACTGACCTCTGTCGCTCAGCTTGATTTCATCCATCGCCTTGAAAGCGTTACTGTCATAAATATAGATTCCGGCAACCGCGAATTCGCTTCGGGGATGAATCGGCCTTTCTTCAACGCGAACTATTTCGCCATTTACAATTTCTGGTACGCCGAATCTTTGAGGCTTTTCAATTTTAGCAAGCATAAGCATTGCATTCATATTTTCCTCAAAATATTTTTCTACCGCCGCAACCAAATCGAACTTGGCAATATTGTCCCCAAGATAAACGATGAAAGGATCTGCACCGACATAATCTCGAGCGGACATTACGGCACTTCCCAAACCGGTCAATTCTTTCTGCACAATATATTCAATTTTGATTCCCCATCTGCTTCCATCACCGACAATCCTTTTGACATCTTCATCCCTCTCGCTGATCACAACCCCGATTTCTTCAAATCCCGCAGCGGCAAGGTTTTCAATAGGGTAGAAAATCATCGGCTTTCCTCCCAATGGAATCAAATGCTTATTCATATTATATGAGAAAGGTCTTTGCTGATTGCTTTTGGCAGCTGGAATAATGGCCTTAATTTTATGAGTGATTTTATCTTTGGATTCCGCCATTACCATATTTTCCACTTTTTCTTCCATTTCTCCTTTAGTGTCAAATTTAGACAAAGCCGCTTTTACTTTTTCAAAAGTTTCCACCGCACCCGGCACATCTTCCACTTTGGTTCGATCATAATCCTCGGGATCGTAGTCAACAGTACCAGTACCGGTAACTACCGTTTCCATATCAGAAAGAGGCCAATATACATGATAGACTCCCGGATTAATCATAACCTGCGCAGCCGTTCCTTTATCGACAGTAAATTCAGGAATTCCAAAATCAATACCCAGCTTGTCGTATCCCAAAATCACTGAATAACTTTTACCGTAAGTTGGAGACTCTTTATCAAAATCATAGAAATACCAAAGAGCAGTTCCGCTCAAAGTGAAAAAGTTTTCTTTCAGACGAAAATGATAATGGCCTCCGCGTGCAACATATTTGTGAGTAGCAATCGAAGCGTGAATATTTTTGATTCCGTCAGCATAGAGAGGGTTGTCGGTTCCTCCCGGAGCCATATCGCAAAAGCTTCCTCGCGGATCAGAAACAACCTTATTAAGATAGATGTTCAACCCCTTAATTGGAGTCGCGATATGTTTTATTTCCATATTCTATAAATTATATCGATAAAAATTTAAATAAAGTTTGAAAATTCCTGATCCTTTTCTTTGATGTTATCAACCCAATCAATATTATGCTGATACCATTCAACCGTCTTCGGCATTGCCTCCTCAAAAGTATGTGAAGGGACCCAGCCTAATTCTCCCTTAATCTTATCTGCATGAATAGAATATCTTCGATCATTCCCCGGACGATCAGGAACATGATTGATAAGTGAATAAGGTTTCCCCAAAAGATCCAAAATGATTTTTGCAATATCTATAGTTGCAATCTCGTTGTCAGCGCTAATATTATAAACATCACCCGCGACTCCTTTATGCAAAACCAAATCGATAGCTTCGCAGTGATCACGGACATAAATCCAATCGCGCACGTGCTTTCCATCACCATGCACAGGCAGCGACTGATTTTTCATTGCTTTATATATGAAACGTGGAATCATTTTTTCCGGATGTTGGTAAGGACCGTAATTATTTGAACAGTGAGTTACAATTACCGGAACTTTGTAAGTATTGTGATAAGCGCGGCACATCAAATCGCCGCCAGCTTTTGCCGCCGCATATGGGACATTCGGCTCGAAAGGAGATTCTTCGGTAAAAAATCTGTCTTCATCCAAATCAACCGTTCCATATACCTCGTCAGTTGAAATCTGAACAAACTTTGGAATTTTATAATTTCTGACAATCTCCAAAAGCGTGTGAGTTCCCACTACGTTTGAATGAATGAAATCCGCCGCCTTGCCGTGTACCGATCTTCCCACTGCAGTTTCAGCCGCAAAATTAACGATCGCATCAATTCCGGTTTCAGCGATTTTTGCCAAAGCTTCATAATCAGCAATATCGCCTTTTACAAAACTGTAATTCGGATTTTTTTCCGCTGCGCGCAAGTTGTCGATATTGGCAGCATAGGTCAGCACGTCATAATTGATGATCTCATAGTGCGGATATTTCTCCAACATATGATAAATAAAGTTAGAACCGATAAACCCGGCTCCTCCTCCGACTAAAATTCGCTTCTTCTTCATAAGTCCGCGATTTGTAAAAATATTTTCAATTTCTTTTTTTTCAATGCCTAAAATCACGGCAATCTCATCGAGTGAAATTTTGTGCTCTTTATAAAGCTTGGAAAGAAGCTCTATTTTTTTATCTAAAGCGCTGGAGATATTTTTTCGAAGTTCCACCTCCTCCTGTGAACTCGCGTTCCTTGAAACGTTCTGCATAATTTTATATTTTAGAAAATAAAAAGACAAAGACTTCGCTCAGAATTTTTAAGTTATTAATCGAGCTTTCCGCCTTCTTGTTTGCCATTTAAGTGTAAACGGAAAAATTAATTTTGTCAAGGGGAAAAGGTGTTGATTAAGCCAAAA
>CAZKLR010000051.1:0-6459 GCA_964553695.1 uncultured Candidatus Saccharibacteria bacterium
GCTTTAGAAGAAGAAAGGTAGAGGAAAAAGAGAGGGAGAGACAATAAAAAACAGACTCCGAATACAATTCTTCTGTGTGCTTTAAATAATGATAACATAGTTGAAGTCAAATTTAACAAATTAAAGTTCCTCCTAAATATAAAATATTTTATTTATTTTTTATCTCTCAAAAATAGCTTGTAAAATTTATACAAAAAGGTCCAGTTATTTTAACACCTAAAAACCAGACCTCTTTATAAATATATAACACGAATTTCTATCAATTAAGTATCAAGAAAATTTTACTTTATTTCGTAAACTTTCAAGATTTTATCCCCTTGTGCAATTTTAAGCACCACATCCATTCCTTCAATTACTTTTCCAAAAACGGTGTGTTTTCCGTCCAGGCTCGGTTGATCTTCATGGGTGATAATAAAGAATTGGCTGCCATTGGTATTGGCTCCGGCGTTTGCCATAGACAAAGCCCCTACTGTATTTTTGTGGGAAGTAAGATCTGTACGATAGGAGTACCCTTTACTCTTATGATATTCAATCATTTCATCGCTCACTCCCAAGCTCCAAGGATTAATCTCGTCTTCAAATTTATAACCCGGTCCGCCCGTACCGGCGATTGGCAGATTGTTTGGATTATTTTTGGGATCATAAACAAAATCCTTCCCGGCTTCTTTTTTGGTAATCGGATCTCCTGCCTGTATAACGAAATTCGGCACAATGCGATGAAAACGTATTCCATCATAAAATCCTTCTCCGGCAAGTTTTAGAAAATTTTCAACTGTCTTGGGAGCATCTGAAGCATAGAGCTCAAACTTGATATTCCCTTTTTCAGTTTCCATCATCACTTGTTTAATCTCCCCTGTCTTGGCCTCGGAATTTCCACCGGATTGTTCTTCCCGTGTCACGGCCTGATTTTTTGGCTGATTATTTTTATTATTGATTGCGATGCCTATTTCATACACAGCAACCGCCAATAGCACAAGCAGCAAAGCAAAAATCTTTCCCTTTTTATGATTTTCCTTTTTAACTACTTCTTGAATTTTCTGTTCTTCCCTCCTTTGGTTTTTTAGTTTTTCTTTTCTTCCCATACTTTGAATCATAAATTAATTAAACTATTTTTCTCTCTCCTCGCTTTTTCTTTTTTCCTCCTGCATCTCTTTTATCATAATTTTGAGAGCCTCCAAAGGAAGCCAGATAGGCATAAAGAGTTTCAAATATTTTTCATATAACCCCTCCAATTCTTTCTTAGCCATATTGTTGTATTATATTATAAATTTTTCAAATCACCAACCTCCACCGTAAAGATATCACCCCGTTTGATCTTGCCTTTTAAAAATTCTACCGCAATCAAATTTTCCAATTTTTCCTGCATATTCCTCTGCAAAAATCTTGCGCCATATTCCGGACTGTATCCCGATTCGACCAGATAGGCAATTGCCTCTTCGCCGATATCGATTTTGATTCCCTGCGCGCTATCAAGCCGTTTGGCCAGATTTTTAATCTGAAGCCTGGCAATAGATGACAAATCTTTTTGAGTCAGAGAACGGAAAATAATTTTGTCAGTAAACCGGTTCAAAAATTCCGGAGCGAAAAATTGAAGAAGATACGGCTCCATCATTTCAAAAATCCGCGCATTGTCACTTTTCTCATCAACATACATTTTTTGCGCCACACTGGAACCGGCATTAGAAGTAGCAATTATTATAGTGTTTGTAAAATCAACTGTTCTCCCGAGGTTATCCGTCAGCCGGCCATCATCAAAAACCTGCAAAAAAAGATTCAGCACATTTTTATTGGCTTTTTCCAGCTCGTCCAGGAGAATCAAGGAAAAAGGCTTCCGCTTCACCGCTTCGGTCAAGATACCGCCACTTTCCGCTTCACCGCTTCCCGTCACCGCGGAATATCCTATCAATTTTTCCACGCTCCCTACCGTCTGATATTCGCTCATATCAATCCTGATCATAGCGTTTTCATCGCCATAATATACTTCAGCAAGCGCCTTGGCAAGTTCGGTCTTTCCCACACCGGTCGGACCCAAAAATAGAAAAGTTCCCACCGGACGATTCTGCATTTTCATTCCTACACGAACCCGACGAATAGCCGATGCTACCGATTTGATTGCTTGCTCTTGACCAATAACCCTTTGATGAAGATTCTCTTCTAAATTCAGAAGTTTCTCGGCCTCATTGGTATTTATATTTGTAAGAGGAATTCCGGTTTTTTCCGTTATAATTTCCATCACGTCTTCGTCGCGCAAAACCGATCCGGCACCGCGGCGGCGAACTTCTACCGCAGTCTCAGAAAGAAGATCAATCGCTTTTCCAGGCAAGAGCCGGTCGGGAAGATATCTTTTGGAAAGCTCGACCGCTTTTTTAATTGCGCCATAAGTCATAACAATCCGTTCGCGCGATTCAATCATTCCTGCCTGTATTGTTAACACTTTTAAAGTGTCCTCTTCGCTAAGTTCTTCAACTTTCACCTTATCAAAGTTGTTGGCGAAATCAGAACGCGGCTCGATGTAACGGCGATAATTTTTATAATCTGTCGAACCAATAACCTGGAAAAGACCTTGCGAAAGAATTGGAGATAAAATCTTGGAAGCATCAAACCCTTCACCGCTTCCCGCCGCCGCCATATTGTGAATGTTCGGAATATATAAAATTATATTTCCGCTCCTCCCCATATCCTCCAATACCTTGCGAATTCTCATTTCCAAATCTCCACCGGCGCGCGCGCCTGAAACCAAAGCGCCAATATCCAAAACAACCAAACGTTTGTCTTTTAATGTCGGCAATACCTCATCATGTATCATTCTGTTTGCAAGAGCCTTGACGATCGAAGTCCTGCCACATCCCTCTTCTCCAATCAAAAGAGCATTGTTCTGGCTGGTCCTTTCCAAAATTCTCATCAAATTATCCAGCTCGCGAGTTCTGTTTACAACATATCCGGTAAGCCCCGATCTGGCATAATCCGTCATATCGTAGCTGAACTGGTCAAGCTCCGGAGTCACTCGCGCCGTCCAAGCTTTATTCATAATGGAATGGCGAATCTTTCGCGGACGCTTGGTCTGAATTCTGATATTGCTCCATTTTTTGGACCAAAGCACGGCACTGCGAATATCCCGTTTTTCCAATTTCAAATCGTGAAAATATTTTTCAAAATCGGCATCGCAAAGAAGCGCGAGAAATAACGATTCCGGCTCAATTTTATCAAACCCGGCAATCAAGCTTTCCTCCAATGAAATAATAGCAATCTTTTTCATCTCCGGACTCATCACCATTTCGTTCCATACTCCTTTTCGCTGATAACGGCTGTCTGCATTTATGCTAGTCAGCGCATCATTCAAATAAATCTTGAAGTTTTTTACATCGATCTCGAGCCTTTTAAAAAGTTTATCAATTTCTTCATCTTCCGCCAGCACCTTTGCCAAATGGAAAGCAGAAGGAATCTGAGATTTATCATACGCCAAGTCCAGTGCCCTCTCAAACATCAGAATGCTGGAGGGGGAAGCATAACAGGATATGTCAATCGGCTTTTCAATTTTTTCAGAGCCAATTTGGTAGAATGGCTTAAAAACATTATTCAAAATATCTATTTCTTTTTTGGAAAGATCTCCCGCCTTGTCGTGGTAATAAAAATAAATGGTAGCCGCGGCCCCGAGCCAGAAAGCAAGAGAGCTCGTTCCAAGTTTGGTAAAAAGAATTTCAAAAGCTTTCAAAAAATCATAAACAAAATAATATATGGCAACAAATATTCCCCAAAATACGTTCATCGAATCGATATCGGCCGATTTCAAATCCGACTGAAGATTCAAAAGAAAATCGCCATTGTTTTTGACCACAAAATATAAACCATAAGAAAGCGCAAAAATACCAAAAACATAAACCGACAAGCGCACAAGCCTCTGATAGGAAATGTGCAGCAATCTTATCAAGGAAGAATGCCCCAGCAGCTCTTTCCCCCAATAATATTCAGCAGCATTCTGAACCAGAAGAGAAATACCCTTGCCGCCGCAAGACGGACACTCAGAACCATTCTCAGTGAAACCGTCGCCGTGACATACGGAGCATATCGACATCTCCGTTTCAATCTGTTTCTCTTTTTTTTCCTGCATATCAGACATAATTGAATCAGTTAGCTAAAAGATAAAGAAGATTTTTTAAAATCATAATTACAGAAACGATCGGAAAAAGCAGCCAAAGAAAATAAATGCCAATCACTGCAAAAAAAGAAAGGAGGACAAAAAAGCAACCGATAACTATTCTGCATAGCCGGAAGATGGGGCCTATAATCCTGCCGATTTTCGAATAGTCGCCGTAAATCGGCTGGGTAATCAGCCTAAGATTCACGATAATGCCTATGTCATTTTCTACCCCTTTAATAAACGCCATCTCCTTTTTCCAGAAATCTTTGGAGCTTTTGATATACCAAAAATAGAAAAAATCATATAAGCCTTTCAATAATCGAAACGGGATACCGATAAAATAATCAACTATCATAGAAATTGATAAATATATTTATAACATATATAATTAACCAAGAAACGGCAGCAGCTTCAAAATACCTGCTGACATTATTATACCACAATAATTATTTTAAATTAATGATTAACGAATTTATTATAAAAGAAATCTACAAACGGATATTGAACGGCAAAAAGAACTTTCCGGAAGAGAAAATATCCAAGATCAAGCGCGCCGGCTCGAAAATTTACGGCGTACCTTGCCCGACAAATATTGAACTTCTCTCCGCATATCGCAAAATGGTCGCCAATAAGCAAATTCCAAAAAACGAACTGATTGAAAAAGCTTTAATAACGAAAGAGATCCGGACCGAATCCGGCGTGGCAATCGTAGCCATTCTGACAAAGCCCTATCCCTGCCCCGGAAAATGCGCTTATTGTCCGGACGAAAAGAATATGCCTAAAAGCTACTTGTCTAACGAACCTGCGGTTATGCGCGCGGTGCTGACAAAATTCCACCCCTACGAACAGGTAAAAGCGCGCCTGGAATCTCTGGAAACAACTGGCCATAAAACCGATAAGATTGAACTTATCGTGATGGGCGGAACTTTCTCATATCTTCCCAAGCGCTATCAAACCTGGTTTATCAAAGAATGCTTCCGCGCCTGTAATGAATTTGGGGGGAAACGCGGAATATATAAAGATTTAGGCCTAGAAGATCAGCAAAGAAAAAACGAAAAAGCGCACAAAAGAATTGTGGGATTGACGCTCGAAACCCGGCCGGATTACATCAACGAAAAAGAAATTATAAATATGCGACGACTTGGAGCCACTCGCGTGGAATTGGGAGTGCAGAGCATCTATGACGACGTCCTGAAACTTAACCGCCGCGGGCACGGCGTGAAAGAAACCGCGCGCGCTACCAGACTCCTGAAAGAAGCTGGCTTCAAAATCAACTATCATATGATGCCCGAGCTGCCCGGATCCAATACTAAGAAGGACATTGAAATGTTCAAAGAACTTTTTGATAAACAAGATTTCCAGCCGGATATGATAAAAATTTATCCGTGTGTCGTGGTGAAAAATACTCTGATCTACAAATGGCTGAAGCAGGGAAAGTATAAGGCTTATTCTGACGAAGAGAGACTGAATATGCTGGCAGAGATAAAAAAGAATCTTCCCTACTATGTCCGCGTTACAAGACTCATCCGCGATATTCCCTCCACCAGCATTATCGAAGGAAATAAAATTACAAATCTCAGGCAAGAATTAAAAAAGAAAGGTGAAAAGGAAGGCTGGACTTGCAAGTGCATCCGCTGCCGTGAAATACGAGGCGGCGCTCAAGTCCAAGAAAGTGACTTGGCATTATTTCGCGAAAATTATGATGCCTCGGAAGGAAAAGAAATATTTCTTACTTTTGAAGATAAGAAACGCAAACATTTATATTCGATGTTAAGGCTCCGCATAAATTCAGAAGAAACAAAAATAAAGCATTTTATTCCGGAACTCCAAGACGCCGCGATTATTCGTGAAGTACACACTTACGGAAAATTAGTTCCGATAAAAAGCCGCGATATAAAATCTCCGCAGCATATTGGGCTTGGCAGAAAACTCTTGCAAGAGGCTGAAAAAATTGCACGCGAAGAATTTGGAGCAAAAAAAATTGCCGTTATCAGCGGCATTGGCGTACGCGATTATTATCGCAAAAATGGATATAAATTGGAGGGAACTTATATGATCAAAAAGTTAAAATAATTAACTTTTCTCCTGTATAAGATGGCCATTTCCCCTCTTGCTACCAAATTCTGGATCTTTATAGCAAGATAGATTATAAAAAATTCCTTCAAGCGCCAACCTCATAAAAATTCCTGTTTTTTCTAATCTTATTTCCAGCACTTGAAACCCTGGAATTACTACGCCTTTTTCTAAATGAAAAGCCAATAATTCTCCTGTTTTCTTTGCCTCATCTATCTCTTGCAAAGAAGGATTTCCTTTGGAAGATG
>CAZKLR010000052.1:0-1673 GCA_964553695.1 uncultured Candidatus Saccharibacteria bacterium
CTCAGATACATAAAACTGTTCCGCAAATGGAATTGGAATATTTTGTCCACGGTGCGATGTGTATGGCTTATTCCGGCCGGTGTTTTTTGAGCGCATGGCAAGTCGGGCGAAGTTCAAATCTTGGAGATTGCGCACAGAATTGCCGCTGGGGTTATGCTTTGGTGGAAGAAAAAAGACCAGGTGAATATATTCCGGTAGAGCAGGACAATTTTGGAACATATTTATTAAATTCAAAAGATTTATGTCTGGTGGAATATCTAGATGAGCTAAAAGCCGCAGGCGTAACTTCTTTCAAGATTGAAGGCCGGGCCAAGAGCGTTTCATATTTGGCTCAAGCGGTAAAATCTTATCGTGCCGCCTTGGACATAAAAGCAAAAGATAAAAACAAAAAACAGAAAATCCGCAAAATCAAGAAAGATCTTACTGAAATTGTGAATCGCGGGTATACTACGGGTTTTTTATTTGGCGAATGTAAGGAAAATGGTCAGGAGATCAAACTTTCCCATTTAGAAGAAAAATATGAATTTGTCGGAGAGGTTTTGAATTATGATACCAAAAAGCAGCTTACAAAAATTAGGGTTCATAATGCGTTATATATGAAAGACAATATTCAGGTTTTGCAGCCAAAGGGCGAAAACTTTTTTTCCAAAGTTGCAGCTATCTATGACGACAAGACTTTGGAAAAGCTCGAATCTGCCCATGGCGGACAAGACCGGCAGGTTTATATCAAGTTAAATAAAAAGCCTCAAATAATGAGCATTTTAAGGAGAGAAAAATAAAAAAGCCTCCCTGGTAAGAATGTTTTTAAGGAGGGGATATGTTTAAATTTTTTATAAACTGATTTATTTTTTAGTCTTCTAACAGGTTTCTAGATAATATTAAACATCCTATTAGTATAAAAATAGCTGCTACCAAGTTTATTAGAGAGTCGTTCCATAAAGCAGTTTCTATTTGTGTAACTGCTTTATATATTACGCACGTTGCAATAATTCCTAAAATACTTTCTATTATCTTTTGTCTTTTACTATCTGGACCAATAAACGGGTGCATTGTTAAAATAGTGCATCCTGAAATTATAAATATTACCGCTGCCGCAGCAAACAGATCAATAGAAGTTATTGCATAAACTCCCAGAAAGCTCAAACCAAGAACTATTGCTGTGATTGGTATTAGGGGGGAATTTTTTGTTATATCAGACATTTAATGTCTCCTATTTTCTTTTTTATTTTTATTGTTTTTTAAGATACTCTGATTTTTTAATATGTCAACCATTTGACACGAAAAATCATTCTGTTATACTATGGATAGTTAAGATTGATTGTGAGAAAACCTTCCGCCGGATTGGTTTTTTTTAAATTAAGGGGTTAATAAATTAAGTTTGAAATAAATAATAAACCTAAGAAAAATTATGGAACAGAAACAATTTGCGCTGGCAATCAACCAGATCTGCGAAGAAAAGGGCATACCAAAAGAAAAAGCAATGGAAATTGTGGAAGCGTCTATTGCTGCAGCATACAAAAAGGACTATGGAGAAAAAGGTCAGGTTATCGAAGTAAATTTTGATGAAGAAACCGGAGAAGTAAAAGCCTACCAGGTTAAGGTTGTGGCAGAAGAAACTCCGGAAGAAGAGGATATGGATGAAGAGGATTCTGCCGAAGCTAATGATGAGAGCG
>CAZKLR010000052.1:1773-3204 GCA_964553695.1 uncultured Candidatus Saccharibacteria bacterium
GAAAGATATCAAGTCGGGCAGAGAATAAAAGTATATATTTCCAAAGTTTCCCAAGAAACCAAGGAGGCGAATTTGGTTTTGTCTCGAACCAGCGAGGAAATTGTGAAAAAACTTTTTGAATTGGAAGTTCCTGAAATATACGCCAATACTGTCGAGATTAAGGCAATTGCCCGCGAGGCAGGATCGAGAAGCAAGGTGGCGGTGGCTTCTAACGAGGAAGGCATTGATCCGGTAGGTTCTTGTGTTGGTCAGAGAGGCGCCCGCATCCAGACGATTATCAATGAATTGGGCGGAGAAAAGATTGATATAATCGAATGGAATGCTGATTTCAAGAAATATATCCAGCACGCTCTTTCTCCGGCAAAGGTTTCCAGCATAATTCTTGACGAAGAGAAGAAAACGGCAACGGCATTTGTGGCCGAAGACCAGCTTTCTCTTGCAATTGGAAAACAGGGTCAGAATGTGCGTTTGGCAACTAAACTTACAGGATGGAAAATTGATGTAGTTGAGAGAAAAAAAGAAGAGAGCGAAGAAGCTGAGAGTGCAGTAGAAGAAAATAAAGAGGAAACTGAGGCATAAAAATATTGTAAATTTTTATCTTTTATTTATTTTAAACAACAAAATGGCAGCAAAAATAATTGTTATAGGGCACAAGAACCCTGACACAGATTCTGTTTTATCGGCAATGCTAGTTTCCAAATTCTCCAAGAAAATCCTGGGATTTGAAGCAGAGGCTAGGATTGCGGGGGATGTCAACAATGAAACAAAATATATTTTGGACCTTGTGAAAGAATTAAAGCCGGCCTTGATTAAAAAAATTACTATCGAGAATGTGGTTCTAGTAGATACTATGGAAGCGGAACAAATTATAGAAGGTTTGACCGAAGAGAATCTGGTGGGAATCATTGATCATCATAAATTGGGCGGAATCAGAACTTTCAGTCCTATCTATTGCCGAGTTGAGCCATTGGGCTGTGTATGCTCGTTGATTTATAAGATTTGCAAAGAAAAGGGGATAAAGATTGATAAGAAAACTGCAACTTTGATGATGGCAGGAATTATTTCCGATACGCTTAATTTAACTTCACCTACGACAACCAAAGAAGACAAGATTTTCTTGTCCGAGCTTGGCAAAATTGCTAAAATGGACATTAAGAAATTTGCTGCAAATCAATTTGAGGCTAAGTCCAGTCTCAAAGGAATATCTTTAAACAAGGTTATTGAATGCGATTATAAAGAGTTCGATATGGGAGGAAAGAGCGTTGGAATCGGTGTTTGGGAAACAACCAATCCGGAAAGCGTAAACACAAGCGCGGCAAAAATTATGAAGCTTTTGGATGAGAAAAAAACCAAAGAAGGATTGAATTATATCTTTTTTGGCGTGGTAGATATTCTTAAAAATAATTCTTATTGCTACGTGATTGGCGAAGA
>CAZKLR010000052.1:3304-6242 GCA_964553695.1 uncultured Candidatus Saccharibacteria bacterium
CTCAGAATGACAGATAATATAAAGTTTATAATCATAGAAAATTATGGAAAATACGATAAAAGATTTAGAAAAATCACAGAAGGAAATTTCAGTGAAAGTTCCGGAAGCAGAAATGCAGAAATATGTTGATAAAGCTACTGAAGAAATAGCTAAAAATATTGAGCTGGACGGTTTCCGTAAAGGCAAAGTGCCGAAAGAAGTAGTAAAGCAGAAAATTGCCGTAGAAAAAATTTACGAGGAAGCTGCTCATATCGCCATTGAAGAAACTTACCTGGAATTTTTAAAAGCCAATACAAACATTATTCCTTTGGGGCAGCCAAAAGCGGAGGTGATAAAAATGGCGGCAGGCAACGATTTCGAATATAAAATGACTATTTCAGTTATGCCGGAAGTAAAATTAGGAGATTATAAAAAAGTTACCGGCAAGAAAGAAGTTAAAAAGATAGAAGACAAACAGATTGAAGATGAACTGAAAGGTCTTCAAAAGAGACGCGCTGCTTATATCACCAAAGACGAGCCGGCGGAAAAGGGAGACCGAGTGGAGATCGATTTTGAGGTTCGTGTGGGCGGGGTGAAAATTGAAGGAGGAGAAAGTAAAAATCATCCATTGGTCATAGGGGAAGGAAAGTTTATTCCCGGGTTTGAGGATCAGCTTGTGGGAATGAAAAAAGATGACGTAAAAGATTTTGATTTGAAATTTCCGGAAAACTATAAGGAAGATTTGGCAGGCAAGCTGGCAAGCTTTAAAGTTACGATGGATTTGGTGCAGAAAGTTGAATTGCTCGAAATTGATGATAAATTTGCCCAGAGTTTTGGGGGCGTCAAGGATTTGGAAGAGCTTAAGACCAATATCCGCAAAAATATGGAAGCGGAAGAAGCGCATCAAGCCGAACATGAATTGGAACATAAACTTATTGATCAAGTTGTAAAAGATATGGAGGCTGATATTCCAGAAGTCCTAATAGAATCTGAAGTTAATAATATGCTTGCTGAATTTAGGGGGAATCTCTCACAGGCTGGAATGGATTTTGATGAGTATATGAAGAATGTTAATGCGACAGTGGAAGGACTTCGGGAAGAATGGAAGCCTCTGGCGGAAAACAAGGTAAAAGAGCATTTGGCGATTCGGGAAGTGGCTCTTCGCGAGAACATCAAAGCGGAAGAAGATGAGATTACTGAAAAAGTTGATGAAACTTTGAAATATTATCCGAACGGGGAAGAAATTCGCAAAAAAATTGATATGCATCGTTTTCGAGACTATATTGCAGGAGATATTTTACGAGGAAAAGTGGTTAAATTTTTGACGGAGATTGCGGAGAAAAATTAGAAAATATTTTTTAAATTTTCAACTAGAACATTAAGAAAAGAGCAAATTCATTTTTGCTTTTTTTCTTTTTATTATTTTTTGTCATTCCGGGCTCGATCCGGAATCTGCGTTATGTGGCAATAAAGCTATACTTAGTATAAGCACAGGTAAGATAATATATAAACGGATATGAAGAATCTTGTAGCTATATATCACCATACAATATATTTTACTCTTGCATAATTACCGAAATTATCACATCACTCCGATCTTCATCAGGACAAAAGATAAATATTTTTCCTTTGCCAAAATGCATAAAAAATGTATACTAAAAGAGTAAATAAGAAATTTAATATTAAATATATGTTAATTCCAACAGTAATTGAAAAATCCAGTGATGGAGAAAGAGCTTATGACATTTATTCCCGTCTTTTGAAAGACAGGATTATAATGCTAGGAGGTCCGATTGATGACAATGTGGCGAATACCATTATCGCCCAGCTTCTGTTCCTGGATAAGCAAGACAAGAAAAGCGATATAAGCCTGTATATTAACTCTCCGGGAGGAGTGGTTACTGCGGCCTTGGCTATTTATGACACTATGAATTATATTAAATCTGACGTTTCGACTGTCTGTGTGGGAATGGCGGCTTCTGCCGCGTCGCTGCTTCTTTCTTCCGGCACAAAAGGCAAGCGCCTCATCCTTCCTAACGCCGAGGTGATGATCCATCAGGTGATGGGCGGCGCTGAAGGGCAGGCGAGCGACATTGAAATTTCTGCCAAACATATCTTGAAGATCAAAGATTCTCTCAACAAGATTATTGCCAAAAACACAGGCCAGCCGCTTGATAAAATTGAGCGGGATTCCGACCGTGATTTCTATATGAATGCAGAAGAGGCAAAGAAGTACGGAATAGTGGATAAGATTGTGAAATAGAACATATAGAACGACAGAATGTCGTTCTATTTTGTCATCCTGAATTTGTTTCAGGATGACAAAAATTTAGACCGGTGAATTATAGTGGCGGGATTGCTATGTCGTTCTGCTTTCGCAATAACAGTAAGACGTGGCTTAATGGCTCTAAAATAAACCTAAAGCCAGCCCAAAAGACGACTATTTGACAAAAATTTTTAATCCTGTAAACTAAGTTTGTTAGCCTAAAAAACTAATAAAAGAAGTTCTAATCACTTTTATAACAACATAAGGTTTTTGGACAAAAGTCTGGTCCGAAAAGGGGCTTGACAAATGTTTTATTTGCTCTATGATGGAGAAGTGATTTGAAAAAAAATATCACTCATTCGCACTAGCTGTGGATGGATCACCTCCTTTCTAGGGATGTGAAAAAGTTCCTTGAAAATTTGGCAAACATAATATAGGAAATTTTTTCTATACGAGTAAGGTTTATAAATACTGGATTCCCACCTGCGTGGGAATGACAGGTTATAAATTACTTATTCCACTTACAAATTTTGTGTAGTTGTTCTGTGTCAAAAAACTTTCACAAGACTCACTGAGTCTTTATTATAGTTCATATTTCTTGCGGTTCGTTTGAGTACTGAATCCAAGAAGAACATAATTTTTATTGAGAGTTTGATCCTGGCTCAGGATGAACGCTAGCGGCGTGGATAAGGC
>CAZKLR010000053.1:0-6203 GCA_964553695.1 uncultured Candidatus Saccharibacteria bacterium
AATCACTCCTCAGGAAAGACTGGAAAATGTTACCCTTGACTGTTAACTATACAATCTACTTAAAGCATTTCAATAGTCTGACTTCGATACCCTTTCCCGTCACAAAAATACCGAGCTTTAACTCGGTATTTATTGGCTTGTTTAAGCGAATGTAAGTCGGTCGCTCTCACAAAAATTGTCTGCTCCCTAAGCAGGTCTAGAACCAAATAGCTTCAATCCCATAAAGCCTTTCTAGACTATTTTTCTGAGAGTATAAGACGGGAACGGGTCGGGGTTTAAAATACAAAATGAGACAAATGAGACAGTATAAAAAGAAATAGCTTTATGTCTTATTTGACTTTATAGTAATTATATTGCATTATATAATTTCAATCATTTTTAATCTGTCCGAAAGGTAAAACAGTTTGTTCTTTATAAGCAAACCAGGAATCAATAGCTGACTTAAACCCTTCCCTCCCTAAATGCATATATACGCTTACCATATTCACTCCTTTAGGAGAAGATGTATTAATTTTTTTCAATTTATCGGACATGTCATCTGAATATTCCGTATAGTAGAAAGGATTGGCCAGGTCTATAAAGTTCGTCCCGTCTTTCTTATGCTCGGTAAGCTGCAAGTTTTTAATATCGTTTGCAATGCCGATTGATGCCAAGTAGTCCCCCAGCCTCGCAAACATTCCATAATCGTTGCCGAAATGCCTAACTTGGGATATTGCCAGCGCCCAGTTAACAATATCTTTGCTCGGCAGCAGCTTCATTTCTTTGGCTTTTTCAAGAATAGTTTCTATTTCGCCAACAAGTTTCTCCGCAGTAATATCGCTGGCAACATAATTCAAGCTCGAGGTTTCCGGACTTCTGAAATATGGCGGTTTCAATATGTCCGTGTTCCCGATAAGATGCTTCAGGCCAAAGGGCTCATTCCATGTTTCTCTGATAAGCTCGGGAATAAACTTTGTAAAAATTCCCGATTTACTGAGGACGATATAACGCTCGATAAGCTGCACCTGTTCTCTCTGATCCAGCAAATTATAAAAATCTTTTAAATAATTCTTGTACCATTGTGCAGGTTCGTGCTCGCTGGAGCCAAGAGCCATCTTTGCTATTTCGGCAAACCTGGAAACCGCGAGTTCTTTTTCTACCCCCCTCTTTTTACCGAAATGGTTGGACGCTGCAAGTTCCAGCCTTTCCTGTTGTAGATTAATGTTAAGATCAAGCCTCTTGCCTTCATAATAAGGAAAGGTCGGATTGAACAACAAGAACTCCTCTCTGCGCGAACTGTAGAAAGCGCTGTCGAGTATAAGTTCGGCTTTGAACTTTTCCCAAGAAGGCACGTTAACATCCCAAAGTATTGGCGTTACTTTTCCGTCCGGGAAATCATTCAAAACTTTGTGGCTGTCGATCAGTCTTATGGGAGGGCTTGTATAAATATGGTCTACGGTAGAAAGTATATCGACCTCTTGCCCTAAAACCGATTCAAGCATTTGCTTATATTTCTGGAAATTCGCGGTTGTAGTCATTGAGTGCATTAAAAAAGATTATTTGTTCCTGCTCCGGTATATCCTTCGCCAGATTGATGATATATATGGAATTTTTGAGCCCGGCCGTATCGGGAAAATCTTCCCAATGGATTGCGCAGCTGAAATTCGTCCAAAAAGGATTTCCCATATGAATATTTCTCTCGCGCAGAAACGAAAGGAACTTTTGCGAATCATGAACAAGAAACGGAAAATAACTTGGATTTATCGCGGCTAATTCGGAAGAGATCAGTAGCTTGTCCGGCTTCTGTACGATCTTTTCGAAGTTGTCTTTCAGTTCCATAAACATCTTCTTTCTTCTTTTCAGCTCATCCGAGATATCAAGCTCCTGCAACATTGCTTTTGTAGAAGACGGCATGCCAAGTTCATATCCTCCTTCTGCAACAAAACGCTCCCCTGTCAGCGGGTTCAACGTGTAATCGAGTTTTTTAAAAATTTCGCCAGGGGTGGTCCCGGGCAAAACTTCCTTATTCTGTATCATGCGGAAATATTTTTGCGACTTCTCCGCCGCTTCGCCATCCGATTCTCTGGTTTGCGGGCACGATATATTCGGATTGTTTATTCTCAAGGCACCGCCATCGGGAATGTTGAAGAATTTCCGCAAGCTGAAAATTGCCATATCTCCGAAGCTGCCTAATTCTTTGCCGTTGAATTCGGATTGGAAAGCATGAGCACAGTCCTCGATCAGAAATGCCTTATTCTCTTCGCATACGGATTTTATCTTTTCTATTTCCATTTGCGGAAAGCCAAAATAATGCGTCACCAGCACTACATCGGGATGAACCGTTGTCTTTTTTTCAAATAAGTCATCCATGTCTACGCTTAGGTCGCCCTTGATGGCATAAAAATGGTTTTCAAAGCCGAGCTTTTGAAAAGGGCCGATTTCATCGCCGCAATTATAAGCCGGCAACAAGGCAATCGGTTTTCTGCTTGGAGCCATTTTAATTATTTCTCTTAGGCCGAGATACAAAGCATTCCGGGCAAACATGGTAAGAACCATTTCCCTTCCTTTGAAAGCTGCAAAATCCTTGAAGTTTTGTTCATATTGTTTATTCTCTTTCGCCATATAGTAAATCATAGGACTTATTGAACCGTACAGGCATGAATCTCAGCTTGTGCTCCCTGGTGCCTTGCTCGGACCCGAGTTCGCCGTCGTTTATATATTTCACTCCCTTTTCTTGAAGATATTTAAAGACATACAGATAGGTCGCATCCGAAGCTCCATAAACTCCACCAGCTTCCGGCCTGTTTATTCCTTTTAAAGTATGGATCACCCCATAATCAGGATCTTGTGGTAAGATACTGAACAGACAGTAACTGATAATTTTCTCCCCCAGTCTCCCGTATTTCAGATAGGCAGGCGCATCGGGATATTGCTTCTTGAATTCAATCATCGTTTTCAGTATAAACGCCTCTTGCTCGAATTTATTCTTGGAATACTTGCCACCCTGTATAGTATTCCAGTTCTTTAAGAGTTCCAGTACAGGCTCTGCGGTTTCTATATTTTCAAACTGTATCATTCCGCTATCTACCAACTTGTTCCGAACAAGTCTCAGTTTGGCAAAATCCTTTCCGGCAAGTTTGTTCAGCAAATCGACATCGTATATGGCCTCGGATTGAGAACGCGCAGTGATTTGCCACATATTGTTCTCGGCGATTCCTGACTTTATCGGCCATTGCTCGTCTGCATGTATGATTGTTAAGTCCAATTCGAACTCAATACAAAGATTCACGAATTCTTCATACCAATTGTGATTATCGGGAACGCTCGGAGAGAATATCTGGATTCCATTATCGCTTATCACCAGGAATGCCGATATGTTCGGGTTTGTAAGATAATAAGTGCTGCCCTTGAACTGCAAGTTCCCGACTACGTAGATAATATTATGCCCGTAAAGGATGTGAGGAGGTTTGGAGCCGAGATCGGCTAAAGCGTCGCTTATTTCTCCAGCTGTCATCTTTGATACTTTCTTTAGTTCCCCCAGCTTGGCGAACCATTCTTCAAGGGCGGATAATTCAGGTTTCATAATCAGACATTTAAGGAGAAAAAAGCCCGGTTAATCGCATCCGTAAATTCCATTTCTCGAGATATGAGTCCCGACGCCCATACCCTCTTTGCTTCGCTGTCGCATGTATCGTGGTATTCCCGGATTAGTTTGCCAAACGAGCCTCCGTTTTTTATTCCCCTGCTCACTTCAATCGGCAAAGGGGTCTTTCCGCTGATGCCGACATGAACCCTGCCGTCTTTTTCCAGCAAGGCGCATACGCAGACAAGATAATATTCCGTATCTTTTACTTCGACCAAGCCGGCTTCCAGTCCGATGCCGCAATCGCTGTCCAGATCAGATTCGAGCGCGTTGTGTGCGCGGTTTATTGCTCCGGTTATAGTAGTTTCCTCATCAAGTGGCTGGTCTGTAATGCCCGAAGAAACATCGCAAGGTATTATTTTATATTTCCCGCTTTCTTGCATCTTCTCGAGGCATTCCGAAAGGATCCTTTGTTTTTCCTGGGAAGTCGTTCCCAACGCAATTTTTTTCATAGGTTTATAATTTATGGTTCATTTTCTCTTTCTTGGTATTGAGATAGTTTGCATTGAATTCGTTCGGCTCGACAATGAGAGGAACGATGTCTTCTATCTGGACTCCCAATTCCAGCAGTTTATTCCTCTTGTCGGGATTGTTGGAAATCAGAACAATCGTCTTGACTTTCAAATCCTTCAAGATGTCTTTTACGGCAAGGTATTCGCGATTTTCTTCCGGCAGGCCTAATTCCAGATTGGCTTCCACCGTATCATATCCCTGTTCCTGGAGCTTGTAGGCTGACACTTTGTTTATTATGTTTATTCCCCTTCCTTCTTGGAAAAGGTAAATCAGAATTCCGCAATCGGTTTCAGAGATATATTTCAGCGAGTGATCAAGCTGCTCTCCGCAGTCGCATTTTAGAGAATGGAATATGTCTCCGGTTATGCAGGATGAGTGTATGCGCATCGGGACTTTCCTGTGCTGCTCGATATTTCCTTTTACAAGAGCCACGTGATATTCGAAATTTATTCTCGACTGGTAAGTGATTATTTTGAAAGTACCATACTCGGTCGGCAGATTGGCTTCCGATGTCCGTACGAATATGTTCAGATGCTCTTTCTTGTGGGTCTTTATATTTTCAATAATTGCAGATAGGACAAACATTTCCTCGTCTTCTCCATTTATGCTAAAATGGCTTTCGGAGTATGCCTGCAAAGCATTGTAGGCAGGCAATATGTTATTCAGATAGTTTTGGATGGAAACCGTGTACAACATGGTGGTATGACACTTTTCTTCATCATTCTGCATCATGGACGGCCGTAATAGATTTTAGAAATTTCGCTATCAATTCCGGAAGAGCAACGGAGTATGTTTTTAGCCCAGGAGCAACTACCTTGCCTTATTCAGGGCTAATCTGGCCGGGCGATATTATACAGATGGATTGGACTAATGATGGGCATTGGGATCATACAGCAATTGTAACAAAAGTTGTATTAGATTCCAATGGCTACTATACAGTACATGTGGCACAGCACTCCAATAACATAAAGGACATCACATTAGAAACAGTGAAGAGCCATAATCCAGGAGTAAGATTTAGACTTATTCACATAAAAGACACATACAATCAGTAAACGTCAAACGATAAACAAATTTTATAGGATATTTATTTTTATGTCCTATTTTTTTATTTCTTACCCTTAACTACTTAAAATAAAAATATAGAGAATTAGAGACGATCAAAAAAAGAAGAAAATGTGATATTTTCTTCTTTTTTATTTTATAACAAAAACTGCTATTTCATTTTAATACTCTGGGCTATGTGTAAACCTATATTCCTGTCCTCCTGCGAACCACTGAAAAGATTAAACAACATTCCGCTAATTTCATCAGAGTTATTTAAGTCATCAGCACTAAGGAATTTTTTACCTTTTTGCCAATAGATAATAGCATCGCTAAGATCCTGTTTTTCTCCACATTGCTCATAAGTAATGAAAGTTTGAGGATCATTAGTCGGAAAAATATTTAATTGCATATATGGATAAACAATATTCCCACCTATTTTCCCTGAGCAAAAATCTTGCATTTCTTTGCCTCTTGGAGAATAAACTGCTAAGGTTGGAGCCCCTGCTGTATCAGCCGTATTAAAAAAAGCAAAATATATATTGCCAGGATCACTAACATTTTCCACATCTCTATACGTCCAAGAGCTCGGATATTCAAACGTGAAATCCAGCTTAGGAGAAGAGAAAGTATTATAAGCTACAGTATCTGCAAATAAATTATCTGCTTCACAGGTTTTAGTATCTCTGCTATTTTGAGCCTTCTGATAAAATACAAAACTTATACCAATTGAAACAACAAGCAATAAAATTAAAAAAACATTTACAAACTTTGTTTTATTCATTGCTACTTAATTTAAATAATAAGATATAATTTCATGTTATTCTTAAACACAAAAACAGTCAATATATTTAAGCATAAAACAAATATTAATTCGTCAGGCTTTGCTTATTATATCTTGCAGAAAGGAAGCTTATTACACAGAAATATTGCCGTTGAGTTCGATACCCGTTTCCATCACAAAAATCACTGGATTTTACACCAGTGATTTTTTGCTTGTTTAAGCGACTGTGGGTCGGTCGCT
>CAZKLR010000054.1:0-3585 GCA_964553695.1 uncultured Candidatus Saccharibacteria bacterium
TTCCATACCTTCTTCCAATCGCACTCCCAACAGGTCATATTGATAGCGAAAAATAAAACAATTCATCACACTTTCATCCTTTTTGTCCTTTAGACTGAAATAAACCGCGCCATTTCTTATGTCCACACTGGAAATCTCCCCTCGAATTTTAGCCTGAAAATCAACCAATTTACCATTCACAATATCCCAAAATTCTCCCACGGAAAGCACTTTCTCTTCTGCTTCTTCTGTATTTTTCTCTTCCGAACGAAGCTTTTTAAAATAAAGCAAATCCTCCTTGTTTTTAGACACTTCCGCAATACTTCCATTTTCTTCCTTGATTATTGCCAATATTTCCTTTCCGTATTTGCTGAATTTTGCTTCCTTTATACCTTTTATTTCAATCATTTCGGCTTTATTTGTCGGCAATTTTCGTGCAATTTCCTCCAAGGTTTTATTGGAAAGCACGCGAAAAAGCTCAACGCCCTCAGACCGTGCCGTCCTATTCCTCCAAATGGTAAGTTTTCTAAGGGTTACTTCAAACATATATAAATTATATATCAAAAGAAGAAAAATAAAAACAGAGCGTTGCGCCCTGCTTTTATTTTTGATTACCCTAATCTATTCTTTCTTCCGAATCAGACTCGTCCTGGCCTTGCATCAATCTGCTTCTACTGAAAGATCTCTCTTCTTTTTTTGCCCTATTTCGATTAAGAAGAGCGTTTATGATTAATAAAAGTATAATCAAAACCAAGAGCAAGATGAACCAATCTTCACAGTTCATATATTTCTCTTTTACAACTTGCGTTCTTACCGTTTCATCACATTTCTTGCACTCTTCACATTGCGGACAAGCGGGACACTCTTCCTTTTCGACTTCCGCCGCTTCAACCACACCTTCTTCCTCTGCAGGTTGTTGTGTAATCGTAGTAGAAGTAGCGGTTACATAAGTTCGCGGATAATATGTCGACTTTGCCTGACACAATGTTTTCACTTGCTGCTCTTCTGTTACAGCATCCAAAGTTCCGTTTGTGGAGGTAAGTCTAAAATAATATGTGGTGCAAGGCTCCAAGCCGCCAATTGCAATCGAGTGATTTACATTTTGTTTGCTCAAATCTTCGCATCCTCCCGTCATCCAATCGTAATTATATTTAGGCTTTGCTCCCAAGGACTTTGAAGCTTTTGAATAAACCACACAGGTCGTTCCATTGCGATTAGTATTCCATTTCAAGTTCACTTGAGTTTTTTGAAGTCCCTGTAAGGTCAGATTGTAAATGTAAAGAGTCTGCACTTCCGGAGGAACAATAATAACTTCCGGAGCTAAAGTCTTAAAAGTAAGTTCGTTGCTGATGACTTCCTTGGAACTTCTGGATGAGATAACTCGGCAATAATAGGTTGTGTTTTCTTTGAGCTCGTAGACAGAAACCTTGTGGCTCGTAACCCTTACACTGGTATCAAAAGTAAGAGTTGAAAATTCGTAACCATAGTCAGGTTTACTGCCAAGATCATATCTTGAAATAGATTTCTTGCCACAAACTACCCTACTGTCAGCTTTCAAATTTGTAAGCCATGTAAAGTCTGCGCTGTATTTGGTAATATTCTCTACCTTTTCGTTGGTAATTTTCAAAGTTATGAAAGACCCGCCGCCTCCGCCGCCAGAAGATTCCTTTTTGCAGCTTGAAGAGCAGCCGTCACCATTGATGGTATTGTCGTCATCGCAGTCTTCTCCGCTTTCCAATTTTCCATTACCGCAAATAGGCTCTTTTTTGCAAACGCTTGTGCATCCATCATTATTTGCAGTATTGCCATCATCACATTCCTCATTATCTTCGACCCGGCCATTACCGCAGACTGGAGCTTCCTTCTTGCATGAGCAAGAACAGCCATCGCCATTAGTTTTATTTCCATCATCGCATTCTTCTCCGCTTTCCAATTTTCCATTACCGCAGACTGACACTGGCACTTCTTCCTGATGATTCAAAAAGTTAATATTCGTTTTATCTTGCCCTGTTGCCAAATTAAAGTAATAATAGGTGCCGCTAGCCGGATATGTTTGAGTCCAGTAATTTTTATTCACCTCATTAACTCCGTAATCTCCTTTGCTTAAACCGGTAAAGCTATAGCACCCGTCTTCTCCGGTTACAGTTGACGCAACTACCGAACAATAACCTACCAGGCCGGGAGCGGGATTAGTGTTTATAGAGTTTTTATCCAAGAACATTGAAGCTCCTGCTTCAAGCGGAGAATATGGACAGCGAACCAACTGAATCTCCCATCCGCCCAATTTCTTTTCTCCGCAATCGATTTTTCCATTGGAATTTGCATCATTGTATTTACAACCTGAGATGGAACCTTTTTCCGGAGCCGAAGGAGCAGAACAGCTGTTAATGCTTATCCAATCAATTGAAACTTGGGCATATTTTTTACAATCGCTAGAAATTGCATCTGTTGCCCTAAATGTCAAAGTAATATCACCGCTTAAATTATAAGAAGACACATTTAAAGTAGTTTCTCGCCAAAATTCAGATTCTACCGTTTCGTTATCCTGCCACCCTGCGATTTTTACATCGCCTAAATATACATCAAAACTTTCATTTTTAGTTTCCCTGTCCAAATGACGAACTGTCAAACTGTGAACAGCTTTGTTTCCTGCATGCAAAACGACAGTTGCATTTCTTTCCGCATCGGAGCAAGGGCACTCTATCAATTGACGATAGTTACAGACAGCGCCTCTTTGGCAACCTCCAAATGAACCGGCAATGTTCACAGGACTCCATCCGAAAATTTCGTGGCCGGCTTCGCTTTCAGCATTACCAATATCGGCCTTATCTATCTGGCTAAAATTCTTATTTTCACTTGTACATTTTTCAATTACGCAAGAGTTGGAGCATCCATCACCATTTATATTATTTCCATCGTCACAAGCTTCGCCTTCCTCAACCGTTCCATTTCCGCAAACCGGCTCATTTGGAATTGAAGCTACATTAAAAGACAAATCACATCCATATTCTCCGCTTGTCGAAACTACTCCATTGGCATTGTCTTGAGTAACAGTTCCAACCGAAGGAGTATTAAGCAAAACCGCCCAAACATCAGAAGGATCGGCAGCGCTTACCACAGCTTTGGTAGTAGTGTCACCTTCCCCTTCCCGGCTTATTTCTTCAATAAAAGGACATAAATTTCTGTAGCATCTGTCAAAATCTTCATGATTTATCTGACAATAATCACTGATACTGCCATTGAATCCTGACGGCGGCAATACTCCGGGTTTTGGTTTGTATTTCTCCTGAATTGTATATTCCCCATCACCTTTACCCGAATAGGAAACTGTAAACGTTTTTTCTACCTTTTCTCCGGCATAAACGTCTCCAAATTCCATATGAGACAAATTTACAAGAATAGGCCAGCTAACACTTGAAATATCCTTTTCTGCTTTGATTGTAAAAACTCCGCTAACCAACATTGACAATACCAGCAAGAAAGATATTTTTACTTTTTTTGTATTGAGTTTCATATATTTAAGCATTTAAATTAAATTCTATACTTGCATTTTCATCTGGAGTAATTGACAAGTCGTCAATATCCAAAGAAACATTGTCATTATTA
>CAZKLR010000054.1:3685-6069 GCA_964553695.1 uncultured Candidatus Saccharibacteria bacterium
GTCTTCGTCATCTTTCACATCTTCGGCAACAATATCTTCTTCGTTGTCATTTTTACTGATAACTGGACTTTGTTTAAGTTCAACTGTATTGTCGGAACTGTCTGTATTGTTATCAGCTTGAGCCAAAGAGTTTAATTCGATTCCGGCCGTTTTACCAGAATTTATTATAGTAACACCTTCCAAATTCATAGTTTCCAAAATCTTTAACTCTTCATCGGTAAGAAGACTTTTATCTATTGGCGGACAAAAATCCTTATCGCTGGCATCGCTAGCGCTCAGCATAAAATTAGTTGCATAATCCGTAGCTACAACCTTAATTCTAGCCGTGCTTGAAGGAGTAAAATAGTTTGAACCGTTGACCTGCATTACAAGAGGAACTCTCCATTCATAAACACTATCATTATCCGTGTCTTTGATTATATTAGCCCAAGTAGAACCGCTGTCTGTTGAATAATACAAGTCTATCTTAAGATTGCTAGCATTTCCGTTAGGATTTACTGCAGTCCATTTTATATTATAAGTTTCACCTACCATTAGAGTTTCGCCTCCGTTAGGATAATTTACAGTTACAGTTGGCAAACTAAAAACTTTCCAATCGGATGGCTGGTTTGTGTCGTATCCGTTAGGATTCCTGCCTAAAATTTTGCCTTCTACCACGTTAGCAATTGCAGGATTCCAAACATCTGAATTATAATTTGCCCATGCAGAACTCGGAACTCCCCAGTTCATTTGATCTACGATCTGTCCGGACGAGTTTTTAAGAAATAGCATATCGGCAGTGTTATTAAGTCCCGAACCGATTGCATTATTTAAAGTGATTTTTGTCACATCGCTTGGAACGTTCCAATAATTCCAAGTGCTTGCCCTGTACGTAACTACGGCATATCCTTTGGCAGCAAGCAATAAATCCGCAGTTGCCAAATAATCGCAAGCACCATCATCACAAATTTTCCAGTTCTTCAAATTTATAGCTTCTTTGGTTGGGTTGTAGATTTCCACCCATTCATTCTCGTTATTACATGTCCCGACCATATGAGCCTTGTCGGGGTTGTAATACACTTTATTGATCTTTAATGAAGTCTCGCAATAATTTTGTGAAACCTCAAAAGACTGGGTTGCCGTCAAACTCTGTTTTCCGTTGTAGCAAGAAACTGCCTTAATAGTTTTAGAAGTTAACAAAGTGAACGGAGCAGAATATAAAGTCCCGTTTGTCGAGCAAACTGGCTCAGTTCCATTCGTAGTGTAGTAAATAGCAGCTCCTGCAAGCTTGGTGGTAATTTCAATCTTAAGTTTGCCATCGTTGCAAAATTTTCCGCCGGTAGGATTAATAGACACACTGTTATCAATAATATTGGCCGTAACATTCATCACGTGCGCCTCATATGCGCTGACAAGAGGAATGTTGCTGACCATTATCACTCCGACTATACAGAAAACCGTAGTAAGATTAATAACCAGTTTGTTTATGTTCATATTTGTAGATAATTTATTATTTATTTATAATTAAACACTTTACGTTAAAAATCTATTGCAGTGTAGGTATTTTAAATATAACAATTTTCCCTTGATATGTTTTTTTGTCAGTTTCTTTTGGCACTTCTAATAAAAATTCAACTTTTTCTATTTTCCCGGGACTTAATACAAAATTATTTTTATCTGCCGTTAGCAAATTGCCTATATTACCGACCTTAAAAATAATTATATAAAAACTTGATCCACCGTTGTTTTCTAAAGTAATAAACCTTGTCGAAGAATTACCTTTTGATAATTCTCCATAATCCAGTCCGGTTGCATTTATATTGGCCTTAACCTGTTCATTTTGCTCAATAACTCTAACCGATGCCGCATATTTTTCCGCCACTAAATACTGCAGAAAGAATAACCAGCTTATAAAAATCAGCAAAAATGCACCTGCTAACTTTATTTGTCTTTTTGACAAAGGTTTCATTTTGCCCCCTTTAAAATATAAAAATTTTTTATCCATTGTATTTGATTTGTTTTTTTTAATTTTTGTTTATTTTTTAAACGCTCTTTTGTCCATTAAATAAAAAAACATCCGCAAAAACCGAGGAATTCTTATATATCCAAACAGAGTTTTAACCAGATAATCTTTGATATTTTTCATTTTTAGAGCCTTTTTGACCCTTTATTTATACCACAGTATATTGATAACTTCGAAAGTTGTCAATGAAGATTATCCACAGTTTGTTTGTTTTTGTTGCCCCTTTTTGTTGAATAAAACCATTATTCTATAATTTCTTATAAACAGTTTATTAAATTCACAATAAAAAAGGCTATTTAAAGCCTTTTATTTTATTTAAATTAGTAGAAATTATCTCATTACGGATAAAAGGATAAAGTTTGTCAAATCACTCAAAATACTT
>CAZKLR010000055.1:0-2803 GCA_964553695.1 uncultured Candidatus Saccharibacteria bacterium
GTAAAAATTGACAGCCAAGCCGAGCAAGAAATGCTAGAGCTGGTCAATAAAGAGAGGACTTCTCGAGGATTAAAGCCGCTGGCAATGGACGAAGAGGCGAGAAAAGCTGCCAGAGATTATGGCAAATATCTTTTTGAAAATGGAGTTTTTTCCCATATTGATTTGGAAGGCAGAAGTCCAAGCGAAAGAATGAAAAACTATAATGCAACCTTCATGCTTCTGGGAGAAAATCTTGCATACGCCCCTTCTTTGGAACAAGCGCATCAAGGTCTTATGGAAAGCGAAGGACACAGGGAAAACATACTGCACCCATTTTTTAGCCGCGTGGGCATTGGTGTTGTTGACGGCGGATCATACGGCATAGTTTTTGTGCAGGAATTTATGGACTAAAAAAAATAATTGTCACTATAACAGAAATAAGATAAAATATTTAAAGTGCTTAATTTTATTATTAGAGAGATGTAAAATGAAAGATTCTATTAAAACTGGCTTGTGTTTCGGTCTAACTTCGGGAACAATCACAACATTAGGACTAATGGTAGGACTTGCTGCAGGAACATCCTCTCAAGCAGCGGTAATCGGCGGACTTATTACTATTGCAGTTGCAGACGCACTTTCAGATGCATTAGGCATTCATATTTCCGAAGAATCAAAAAATGGGAATTCCAAAAACCATGTCTGGGAAGCAACAGCAGCAACTTTTGCCACTAAATTAATTTACGCTTTAACTTATGTGATTCCTGTTTTGTTGCTAAACTTAAATCAAGCAGTTGTGTTGAATATTATCTGGGGAATTTTCGTACTATCAACTGTCAGTTTTGCCATTGCACGCAGCCAACAGGAAAAGGCGCGTCATATGATAACGGAGCACGTCTCAATCGCCCTATTTGTAGTTTTTATTACACATCTGATAGGGCTTAAAATTGCAGAAATATTTTAGAGACCTAAACAAGCCAAGCCAATGAAAGAAAAAGAAAGTCCAATTAAAATCTTACTTAGAAGAGTCAACATCTTAAAGAATTTTTTATTTTCAGGAATAAAACTGTCTATTTTAAAACCCTATTGGCACAACAAAGATGTATTTAGAGTTATCTTATTTAGCCTTTTTATCAATTTTATCATATGGATATATCTTATTGATAATTATATAAACATAGATACGCCAATAATACTTCATTATAATCTATTCTTTGGAGTAGATTTGCTTGGCGCGTATATAAAAGTTTTTCTTCTTCCCGTCTCTGGATTGGTTATTTTACTGATTAATGCCATACTTGGCCAAGCATTTTATAAATCGGAAAGGTTGGCATCGTATCTGCTCACCTTTAATGCATTAATGGTTCAGATTTTACTTCTTATTTCAAGCTACTTGATTGTAAGAGTCAATAACTAGAATTTGTGCTATGCCAATAAAGAAACGAATCATTTCGTTTTTTATTACGCTCAAGGGCTTGTTAAAATTTAAAAAATAGATTAGTATAGAATATGCATCATGAACTCTTATGAAAAAGATAATAATTAAAGGCGCTCGTGAACATAATTTAAAAAATGTTGATCTAGAGCTGCCGCGCGATAAATTTATTGTTTTTACTGGAATTTCAGGGTCGGGAAAATCGACCTTGGCTTTTGATACTATTTTTGCCGAAGGACAGAGACGTTATCTGGAAAGCGTATCAAGCTATGCTCGACAATTTTTGGGGCAAATGGAAAAACCGGATGTTGATTACATTGAAGGGTTATCGCCAGCAATTTCGATCTCACAAAAAAGCGCTTCCCACAATCCGCGCTCCACTGTCGGAACAATTACGGAAATTTATGATTATCTGCGGCTTCTTTTTGCAAAAATTGGAGCACCGCACTGTATAAAATGCGGTAAACCAATTATGGCGCTGACCATTGAACAAATGACGGAAAAAGTGTTGGAATTGGGCGACAATAAAAAGATACAAATATTTTCTCCGGCAATAAGGGGACGAAAAGGCGAATACTTGCAGACACTGAATGAATTATATAAACGAGGATATCTCAAGGCTCGAATCGACGGCAATTTGGTGCGTTTAGATGAAAAAATTGATATGGAAAGATATCAGATGCATAATATCGATATTTTTATTGACGAGGTTATAATCAACAACGAAAATCTGGGAAGAATTTTTGAAGATATTGAAAGAGCCGTACATCTTTCCGACGGACTGGTAAAAATTGAACTGGACAAAAAGGAAATCATAATGAATCAGCAGCTCTATTGCCCCGATTGCGAATTCAGTTTTCCTGAAATCGAGCCGAGACTTTTTTCTTTCAACAGCCCCTTTGGAGCCTGTCCGGAATGCAACGGCTTAGGCAATAAAAAAGAAATTGACCCCAGCATGATTGTTCCTGATAAAAATAAAACTATAGAAGAAGGAGCAATTATGCCCTGGAGTTACAAGGAAAGCAATTATTATGGCGCGCTTTTGCGAGGCGTGGCGGAAAAATATCGTATTCCTCTAAAAACCAGGGTCAAGGATATTCCAAAGGATAAAATCGATAAAATTCTATACGGCAGCGGCGAAACCGAAATTATTGAAGTCCGTTTGGGGTCAAAGGGAAGAACCAATGTTTATAATCTCCATTTTTCCGGATTGATAACAGATATGGAGCGGCGTTATTTTAAATCCGACTCTCCAAAGGTGCGCGAAGAAATCGAAAAATATATGAACGATGCGCCCTGCAATTTTTGTAATGGGCAAAGACTTAATCAGACAGCCTTGGCAGTCACAATCGGGAAAAAAAATATTGCTGAAATTTCAGATATGTCTGTCAC
>CAZKLR010000055.1:2903-6064 GCA_964553695.1 uncultured Candidatus Saccharibacteria bacterium
ATTGATCAATCTCCCATCGGACGCACTCCGCGCAGTAATCCAGTCACTTATACCGGCATATTTACCCGCATTCGCAATCTGTTTGCGATGACACAGGAAGCAAAAACAAAAGGCTATCAGCCCAACCGATTCAGTTTTAACGTGACCGGGGGGCGCTGTGAAGTTTGCAAGGGAGACGGACTTATTCAAGTAGAAATGCAATTTTTGCCCGACGTTTATCTGCCCTGTGAAACTTGCGAAGGTAAACGTTATAATTCAGAAACATTAAAGATCAAATATAAAGGAAAAAACATTGCCGAAGTCCTAAATATGACCGTCACGGAAGCAGTGGAGTTTTTCAAAGACATTCCACAAATCGCTGATCCGCTTTTTGTTTTACAAGACGTAGGTCTTGGGTATATTCATTTGGGACAAAGCGCCACCACTCTTTCCGGCGGAGAAGCACAGCGTATTAAGCTGGCCACGGAACTTTCAAAACGCGCCACAGGAAAAACTTTTTACATTCTCGATGAACCAACTACTGGTCTGCATTTTGAAGACATAAGAAAGTTGCTTATAATCATTAATCGATTGGTTGATGCTGGCAATACGGTTTTAATAATTGAACATAATCTTGATGTTATTAAATCCGCAGATTATGTTATCGATCTTGGTCCTCAGGGCGGAAATGAAGGAGGGGAAATCATTGCAACCGGTACGCCAGAAGAAATTTCCCAACACGGATTATCTCTAACAGGAAAAGCGCTTAAAGACGCATTGAATAACGATTAAACAAATTTTCAGTTTACTGCCGTTTTTATTTGCAAACATATAAATGCAACTGCAAAATAATATTTAAAATCCCCCTCAAAAGGGGTTTTTAATAAGATTTAAATTATTTTCTTCGGCTTATTTTTGTTTAGCCTTTTTTGCCTTGACAACTTCCAGACAAAAACTAAAAGTACTTCCTTTGCCTACCTCGGATTGCTCTAACTTCAACCTTCCTTTGCTGCTTTCTATAATACTTTTAGCAATATATAATCCCAAACCCGAGCCATTTGGATTTATAGCAGAGGCCGTTGATGCTCGAAAAAATTTTACATAAATATTTTTCTGATCCTCCAACGGAATCCCTTCTCCTGTATCTTGAATAAACACTTTCAAATATTCTTTCTTTCCTTTTGCGATTTTTTCAAACCAAATTTTTACAGACCCTTTATATGTATAGAAAATAGCATTATCTAACAGATTTGACACCACATGTCCGATCTTCTTTTGATCGCATAGTACCTTTGGCACAACAAATTTTGGCTTGACTAAAATAATCTTTAACTTCCTTTGCTGAACAATTTCTATTTTTTTTCTTTCTTTCACCAAGTCCTTGATGACTGTCAGAAGATCCACTTCAGACAGTTCCGCAGACATTCCTTTTTCTTCTAATTCAAAAGCATCCCATAAATCCTGAATTGTACTGCTCATTCGCTCCAGTCCATGAGCGGCTATTTTCATTCCTTGCTCGGTAGAAAGAGATTTATCTTCCATCATTGCAAAAGCGTTTTTCATAATCGACAGGGGAGTATTCAGCTGATGATTGACCGTACGCAAAAAATCATTCTTCATATTCAGCAACTCTTCCAAATATCTATTTTGTTTTCTAATATCTTTTGTCTGATCCGCAACCTTTTCTTCCAATTTGCCAGAAAGCTCTTTTAGTTCATTCTTCGCCTTTTTCTCAAGAAAACTGGTCTTAACAATTTTCTCCGTGCTTATATTAAAAAAATATCCGTAGGTAACAATTATAACAAATAGGACAATGATTACTGCAAAAGATATTTTTCTATCAAACAAAAATATTAAAGAAAAAGAAGAAATTATCAGAATAAGAGTAATTATCTGATACTGTAAAAACAAACACTGACGAAATTTAAGTTCGCAGTATTGGCAGCGATTATAGGGAGAGTGACCAAGATTTTTTATTAGCCAACATCTTTGGTTCATATAATAACTCTCTCCTGTTTGTTTCTGTTTTATTTGTTGGATTTCTTTATTCTCCATTAGATGCATTTTTTAGAAATAGTTTTCCTTCCATCTTAATTAAAATTTTTTTACAGGCAATATATAACAATATAGCTACACAAAAGCCGACAAAACAAGCAATAAATAGCATAAAAGAAACTACTAAAACATACATCCATGCAAAAGTAGTATATTTAGTAAACTGCAAAAGCAAGAATCCTATAAAAATCAGTATGCTTGCCATGGCATAAGAAAAACGAATTTCGCCGGGTTCTTTTTGCAATGTTTCAATTTTTTTCTTTAAAAGACTTTTTTTCATAAAAAAATAAATCCTATAAGAAACATTGAGATTCAAAGAGTAAGCACTTAAAAACATTAAAATGCTTGTAAATAATACAAGCCATTTATTATAAGTAAGAAATGCGATTAAAATCATACCGCCATAAACCAATTTGGAAAATCTCGAGGAATCATCCAAGAAAGAGCACTGCTGCATATTTTTACTATATTATAGATTATGTATTTTAGTATTACTGTTTCAGTAAATTTACCGCACAGACAGACCGATTAAGATTCTAGCCCAACACATTTTTTAACAGCGCTACAAGCCTTTCTGACATCATCAAGATCGTTGTATACATAAAAACTTAATCTACAGCTTGCTATAATAGGTTTCATATCTTGATAACGATGTGCCAAAGAAGCACAATGACACCCAGCTCTTGATTCAACACCAAATTGATTTAGTTCTTCGGCAAGTTTATAAGGACTAATACCAGGACAATTAAAAGAAATTAATGAGGTTCTGCCGGCAAAATCTTTCGGTCCGTAAATTTCTATTGAAGGAATTTCATTCAATATTTTTAGAGCTTCTGCGGCTAAATCTTCCTCGTGAGCTTCAATATTATCCATTGCTTTTTTCACATCAGAACGTTCCAATTTTTTACCTGTCATAAAATACAACGGCGCATCTACATCTAAAGCAAAATCTAAAAGAAGACGCAGACCTTGAGCAGAAAGTACAGTACCTAATATATTTGGAGTTCCAGCGGTAAATTTCCAAGGCAGATTGTTATATTCCAACCTGTCGGGATATACTGAACCATCAGCAATCATATCTCCGCCATAAAGAAATGGCCGCATACTCTGTAATATTTCTTCTTTTG
>CAZKLR010000056.1:0-3491 GCA_964553695.1 uncultured Candidatus Saccharibacteria bacterium
GTGGGCATTAAAGAGCATATAGTGTTTCCGGAAGTAACTAGAGACAATATCAGAACAATTTTTGGAATGGAAGTTAATATTTCAACTACTGCTAATACTAATGAAGAAGCATACGAACTTTTGAAACAAATGGGGCTTCCAATTGTAGAAAAAATTATTCAATAATATTAAATAAATCAAAAATAATTACTATGGCAAGAACAGCATTGATAGTAAAATCTCAAAAAAAACCAAAATTTTCAACCCGTACTATTCATAGATGTTGGAAGTGCGGCAGAAACCATGGATATCTTCGCAAGTTTGATCTCTGCAGAATTTGCTTCAGAGAGCTGGCAAGCAAAGGAGAATTACCTGGAATCAAGAAGAGCAGTTGGTAGATATAACTTTGAAATTTAATTCTTTAGATATATGACGGGATTCCAGGTATTCTTTTCAGAAGCCCTGGGATAACACAAACTGTCAGTTTTTATAAATAATGTTAATTTTTTGATATGACTATGACAGATCCAATCGCGGATATGCTCACACGAATAAGGAATGCGCAAAGAGCTAATCACACCAAAGTACAAATGCCTTCTTCAAACTTCAAGTTGGCTATTGCAAAGATTCTCAAGAAAGAGGGTTATATTGAAGATGTAATCCAATACAAGAAAGGATTTAAAGTTACCTTGGAAATTGTGCTCAAGAAAAACGAAGAAAAATATGCGATTTCTGAAATCCAGAGAATAAGCAAGCCAGGACAAAGAGTATATGTCCGCAAGAATAAAATACCAAAAATTTTGAATGGCTATGGTCTTGCAATTATCTCTACCTCCCAAGGTCTTATGACAAATGAAGATGCCAAGGCGAAGGGATTAGGCGGAGAAATTGTTTTCAAGGTTTGGTAATTTTTGAGTAATAAAATTTAACTCTAGATAATAATATGAGTAAGATAGGAAAAAAACCCATAGATATTCCAAGCAATGTTACGGTTACTCTGGGTGATAAAAATAAAGTGAGCATAAAAGGGGCAAAAGGAGAACTGGAAGCCAGCTTTAATGCGGAGATAAATATCGAAGTTAAAGACAATGAAGTTTTAGTAACTCCAAAAAAGGACGTGAAGAGATTATATGCTTTTTGGGGACTTACAAGAAATCTGATTGCTAATATGATTGAAGGGGTAAGCAAAGGCTATGAAAAGAAATTGGAACTTCAAGGTGTTGGTTATAAAGTTGCCATGAAGGGAAATGATTTGGATTTAAGTTTGGGTTTTTCGCATCCAGTTGTTTTTCAGGCTCCTCAGGGTATTAAATTCGCGGTTGAAAAAAGCGTCATTACCATTTCCGGTATAGATAAGCAGTTGGTCGGTCAAGTTGCAGCTGATATCAGAAAACTTAGGAAACCTGAACCTTATAAAGGCAAGGGAATCAGATATGTTGGAGAACAAGTTAGAAGAAAAGCCGGAAAGAAAGTTGGAGCAGGAAGCTAGTTTAAATATTTAAGATAAGTATTATAATATAAATATGATAGACAAAATAAAAGCCAAAAGGGAAGGAAGAATCAGGCGGCACAATAGGGTACGAGCCAAAGTTTCAGGTACCGCAGAGACTCCTCGGCTGAATGTTTTCAGAAGCAACAAAGGTCTGTTCATACAGCTTATTGATGATGTTTCCGGCAAGACTTTGGCGAGCGTTAATGACGCTGAAATTAAGGCTGGCAAGACAAAAGTTGAAAAAGCAAAAGAGGCTGGAAAAATAATCGCCAAAAAAGCTCAAGAAAAAAATATCAAGAAAGTGGTGTTTGATCGCGGCGGCTACCAGTATCATGGCAGAACACAGGCGGTTGCCGAAGGAGCAAGAGAAGGCGGACTGGAATTATAAATTTATTAATAAACGTTTGCTTTAAAATATGATAAAGAAAGAAGAAAAAAAGAAAAGAGGAAACTTCAATAAGAAACGGGAGAAAAGCGAATTTGATCAAAAAGTGATTGATATTGCTCGTGTTACCCGTGTGGTTAAAGGTGGAAAAAGATTCAGCTTTAGAACTACCGTGGTTATCGGTGATAAAAAAGGCAGAGTCGGTGTTGGCGTGGCTAAAGGTCCTGACATGAAAGTTTCTACCGAAAAAGCTTTTGCTCAAGCGAAGAAAAGTTTAGTGAAAATTACTTTCAAAGGGAATACTATTCCTTATTCGGTTGAACAAAAAGTAGGCAGTGCTAAGGTGCTTTTGAAACCTGCTGACAAAGGTAGGGGAATCGTTGCTGGTGGAGCAGTGCGTGCAGTTATGAGTTTGGTTGGAATCAGTGACATTACTGCGAAAATGCTTGGTTCAAAAAATAAGCTTAGCAATGCTAGAGCTACTATAAAGGCGCTGGAAAATTTTTCCGTAAAGACTGTTGGTGAAATGAAAAAAGAAGAAAAAAATAAAGAAGAAGCTAAAAAAGAGCCGACTAAAGTTTTAAAAGAAGCGGAAGAAAAAGTACAGGAAGTCAAAGCTGAGGTTAAAAAAGAAATCAAGAAAGCTATTAAGCCGAAGACAGCTAAGGCAAAATAAGCACGAGTGTTGAAATATTAATTTAGGTAAAGTTTTAATTATATGCAGCTACATCAATTAAAGCCAAATCCAAAGGCGAAAAAGAAGAGAATTGGTCGAGGAGGGGCTCACGGAACTACGGCTACCCGCGGTACTAAAGGACAAAAATCCAGATCTGGTGGAGGAAAAGGCGCTAATTTTCAAGGAGAAAAAATTCCGCTTTTCCGTAAGACTCCTAAACTTAGAGGTTTTAAAAGTTTAAAAGCTAAGAATTTTGTAGTTAATTTGTCTCAAATCGAAACTTTCTTCGAAAATGGAGAAATTGTAAATTCAAGAAGTTTGTTTCAAAAAGGTATCATTAAGAATGGCAAAAACGTCGTCAAGGTTTTAGGCAATGGAGAGTTAAAGAAAAAAGTGATTTTTGAAGATTGCCTAGTTTCAAAAACCGCCGAAGAGAAGATTAAAAAGGCCGGTGGAGAAATAAAGCTTTTCATTGAAAAATAAAACTTTTAAAAATTTCTTATGATGAGGAAAATAAAACAAATTATAAAAGACAAGGAACTTAGAAATAAAATTTTATTCGTGTCTTTTGTGCTGTTGGTTTTTCGTTTTGCTGCACATATTCCGATTCCAATAGTTGACGCTACTCGCCTCAATGCTTTATTTAGAAGCAACCAGATGCTGGGCATGATGAATATTTTAACTGGAAGCGGAATGGAGAATTTTTCTCTTGTTATGCTTGGAGTAGGTCCTTATATTACTGCTTCCATTATTATGCAGTTGTTGACAATGATTTCTCCAAGAATGAAAGAAATGTATCATGAATCAGGAGAAGAAGGAAGAAGAAAATTTAATCAACTGACCAGAATTTTCACTGTGCCGCTGGCGCTTTTGTCAGGGTTTGGGATGATCACTCTTTTGCGCAACGAAGGAATAATCTTAGCTGCTGTTGACAATACTGAAATTATTTTGACTCTTGT
>CAZKLR010000056.1:3591-5986 GCA_964553695.1 uncultured Candidatus Saccharibacteria bacterium
TTATGGCGGTTTTGCCGGTTTTGGGTCAAACGCTGACTCATGTGAATACTTTTGCGGTTGGAGGCTCTTCAGTTTTGATCGTTGTGGGTGTAGTATTGGATACTATAAGACAGATAGATTCTCAGTTGACCATGAGAGATTACGAGGAAATATAGTATCTAGAAATAACCTAAAACGGTCTTAATGACCGTTTTAGTTTTGTGATTTAATAAGATTTGTTGTAAAATAAAAATAGATTTCGTTTTTAATAAATAATTACTCTTGTGATTTAATGAGATTCGTTATATATGAATAAAGAAATTAGCATCTTACTGATCGGTCCTTCCGGCGCCGGCAAAGGAACTCAAGCGAGACTTTTGGCAAGAAAATACGGGTTGAAACACCTGCAAAGCGGAGAGATTCTGCGTAATATGGCCGCACAAGATAATGAGTTCGGAAGGCAGGTTAAAGCAGCGTTGCAAAATGGATTCGTTCCTTCGGAATGGATTTTTGAGATGATCAATCAAGAATTTTCTCGATTAAACGATCAGGGCATAATTATTGATGGTTTTTCACGCAAATTGTCGGAAATGGAAATGCTCTATGATGTGTTTGCCAAACAGAACAGAAAATTAGACTTTATTTTTCTAATAAGTATCGATGAAGAAAAGGTTATAGAAAGACTTGTTAATCGCAGAGTGTGCCGTAGTTGTAAACAAATGTTTGACGCGCGGGAGATTGGTTCTAATAACTGCTCTTCGTGTGGAGGTGAGATTTATATCCGCGAAGATGATAATTTAGAAGCTATTTACAAACGATTGCAAGATTATAAAAAAGAGACATCGCGTGTTATTGATTTTATAAAAGAAAAAGGGGATATTATAGAAATAAACGGAGATCAGCCGATTGATAAAGTTTTTGAGGATATTTGCGGACAGATTGAAGGTTTGACGGAATGAATATCCGATATAATTAAGATTAGATAAAACATGAATCAAAAGAAAATAAACGTTGTTATAATGGGTTCCCAAGGGTCAGGAAAAGGCACGCAGGCCAAATTGTTGTTAAAGGAATACGATTTACAGCATTTGGAGACAGGTGCTATTTTGCGCAAGATTGCCCAAGAAGATACTAAAGTGGGTAAAATGATTGATACTCTTATAAACAAGAACGGAGAATTTGTTCCGTGGAGTATTGTGCGAGAGGTTTTAGATGAAGCTATGGATGCAATGGACCCTGAGAAGGGAATTGTTTTTGATGGTACGCCGCGCAGAATTGAAGAAGTTCACTATTGGGAGGAAAAATTTCAGGAAATCCATTCAAAATTTGATTTTATATTTTTTATAAAACTTTCCGAAGAAGAATCTTTGCGCCGCATTTCCAGTAGAAGAGTTTGCAGGGAAAATAGTCATTCACTCATTTTTGGCAAAGATGTGCATGGCGAAAATGATAAATGTCCGATATGTGGAAGCGCAATCTATCAGAGAGAAGATGATGCTCCGGAAAAAGTAATGAAACGACTTGCGTGGAGCAGGGAAATTTTAGGACCTGTTATTGAATATTATAAGGAAAAGGGAATTTTAGTGGAGATAGATGGTAGCGGTACGATTGAAGAAATTTTTGCTGAGATAAAGAATCATATTGATAATACTAGATAAGATATGCGTAAAGGCTATATAAATTTAAAAAGCAAGAAAGAAATAGAGATTATGGCCGAGAGCGGAAAGCTTTTGGCTGAGCTTTTGTCTATATTGGAAGCTAAAATTGCTCCGGGAGTGTACGGGGATGAATTGGAAGAGACTGCTCAGGATTTTATCAAGAAACATAAAGTGGTTGCGTCTTTTCAGTATTATCGACCGGAAAGAAATATGACGCCATTTCCTTCTGCACTTTGTTTTTCCGTGAACGATGAAATTGTACATGGATTTCCTTTTGGTAAGTTAATCAAGGAGGGAGATATTATTAGTATTGATGCTGGATTGAAATATGAAGGATTTCATTCTGATAGCGCGATAACTGTTGGTGCGGGCAAAGTGAGTGATGTGGCAAAAAGGCTTATGGAGATAACTCAAAAGTCTCTTTATGAAGGAATTAAAGAAGTTACTCCGGGTGCTCGCTTGGGCACAATTGGACATGCCATTCAGTCTTATGCCGAGTCTAATGGTTTTTCTGTGGTACGCGATTTGGTCGGTCATGGAGTAGGCCGCAGTATTCACGAAGCGCCTGAAGTCTGCAATTATGGCAAAGAAGATACGGGACTTAAGCTTTATCCCGGAATGGTAATTGCGATTGAACCTATGTTGAATGAAGGTAAATATCATATCAAAGTGGATGATGATGACTGGACGATTCGGACTATTGATGGCAAACTTTCTGCACACTTTGAACATACCGTGGCGGTGACGGAAGACGGATT
>CAZKLR010000057.1:0-5657 GCA_964553695.1 uncultured Candidatus Saccharibacteria bacterium
ACGCCTCTGCCAATCCGATAGAAATAAAATTTCTGGGAGTATCGATTCAGGAACGGGCCGAAAGAGCAATAGAATTTTTGCTGGGCATTGCCGGCAGTCTTGCGCTTTTTCTGTTAGTCGGAAGCGGAATTTATTATATGTCAGCCAATGGCAATCCGGAAACTCAGAAAAAGGCGAAAAAAATGCTCATTGCGGTTTTGATCGGAGTCGTCGTAATATTACTTTCCTATGCCTTGATATTCCTTACTAACAGGATATTAGTTGAATAAAAAACTATAAAAATAAAATGAAAATAGATTATTTTGATACTGATGTTTCGGTCGCGATTGACGAACTCATCAGGACAATCCTCGGATACTCGGGCGGTATTGCATTGTTGCTCTTGGTTGCCACGGGGATAATATATATGGCATCAAATGGCAATCCGAACAGCCAAGCAAAAGCAAAAAAAATGGCAACATATATTACCATAGGAATTATAATAATTTTACTTTCATATTCCATGTTGGTAGTCGTTGACAAAATTGCCACTAAATAAATAAGATTTAATAATTATGAAAATTCTAATTTTGGGTGCTAAAGGAATGTTGGGACACGAGCTGGCAGAAGCTTTCTCCAACAAAGACAAATATGAAATTACCTTATGGGATCGCGAAGAATTGGATATTACCGATCAAGAAGCGGTAAATCAAAAAATCAAAGAGCTTAATCCTGAAGTAATTATTAATGCTGCCGCCTATACCGCAGTCGATCAAGCAGAAAGCGAAGAAGAATTGGTGTATAAAATTAACAGCTACGCAGTAGGATATCTTGCAACTGTCGCCAAGGAAATCGGCTCTCTTCTCATCCATTTCAGTACTGATTATGTTTTTGATGGCGAAAATCATCTGGGATATAAAGAAGATTATTCTATCAAGAATCCTGCAACCGTTTATGGAAAATCGAAGAAACTGGCAGAAAAAATGATTGAAGATATTAAGCCGAGATATTTCATTATCAGAACGCAATGGCTATTTGGAAAATCCGGAAAAAATTTCATTGAGACTATGCTTCGCTTGGCCGGAGAAGGCAAAGACTTGAAAGTTGTCAACGACCAATTCGGCAGTCCGACTTATGCCAAAGATTTAGCCGCCAAAGTCCGTGAAATGATTGAAGGAAATTATGAGTCAGGAATATATCACGTTACCAATTATGAAACTTGCAATTGGTATGAATTCGCGCAAAAAATTTTTGAACTAACCGATTTACATCCAAATATAAAACCTGTTAAATCTGAAGAATTCGCCGCGCCTGCAAAACGTCCAACGTACTCAATGCTCATTAATACAAAACTTCCCCCTCTCCGATCTTACACCGATGCTCTCCGCGCATATCTTATTGAAACGGGAAGGATTAAAGAATAATATTCTTCAGACATAAATAAAAAAAGAAGATCATATATCTTCTTTTTTGTTTAGATTTTTAAGCGGCAAATTTATTTTGAAGATAAAACAGAGTAGCAGGCTCTAATCTGCGCTTTAGCATTTTGGAGTAGCGGGATTTATCCCGCGCGGTTATCCAAAGCAAAGAAAGTAAATGAAAAAAACAGTTTATTAAATACGCGCGAACTAAAGTTCGCTACTCCGAAAATACCTTACTACTCAAAAATACAACCAAAAATTAACCAAGTTTGCCGCGCTTTGTTTCACTTCGCTCGCAATGACACAAGATACAGCAAAAATTCAATGAACCACGCTTTAATGTTCCAAGATCCACCTGTGGATAACTCTTTATATTGACACTGTATTTTATATTGCTATAATGTCTTTAATTTAATGAATTTTATGACAACCTTTAATTCACAATCTAAAATTTTTGAAACGTCCCGAACATTCGGTATGTTTATGATTGTGATTATTAGCCTACTAGTAGTAGTCAGGTAGTTTTCTTTTGGGTTACAATACGCGCGGATAGAATCCAAAAGAAAACCACTTAAACGAAAGTAGGTTTTTTGTTACTTGTGAAAGGCTATGATTTATACTTATAAATAAGCATAGGTATAAGCCACAGCCCGATATAACAAGTAAAGGGCAAAAAATGGAAGCCTCCCGTCAGGCAACAAAAAGACGGAAAAATCAAAAGCAGGAAACTCTAAAATGATTCTTAGAGAGGTCTTTATAAAAGACGATTCTTGCAAAACAATAATGCCTCCCGTCAGGCAACAAAAAGACGGAAAAGACCAGAATGATAAAATTATGAAAGATTTATTATAAATCTTTCATAAACCCTCAAACAGAGCTTTCTGGTCGAAAGAGTAGTCTTGCACTACTCACTTAATCCCTGCCTTGCAAAAGATTTTTTGTAGGCAAAGATTAGCTTTTCAATAAATTGGAAAGTTAAAAAATGCTATTCGCTGAAAATTAAATTTTCCCCAATTAATTTTTATAATTTATTTTTGAGCTTTTGTTTTTGTATGAAATTACTTTTATATAAAACAAAGTCTCAAAAACATAGAGACTGAAAAACAAAAGAACGTTGGAGGTTTAACAGATGAAAAAAGATCTACAGTTACCAAAAGAAGAAGCTTGGGTTATAATCATTTCTGGCTCTAAAGGTAAGCTTGAGAAACTAAAAGACGCCATCATAGAAGGACCTGTAAGTGTTTTCTCTGAGGGGGAGAATATGAAGATTAAGTCTACTGACGAAAAAACACTAGAATATATTACATTAGAAATCGAAAAAGGTAGTCTCGAAGAAGTATCTTTTAAACTAGTAGAAGTTACTCCTAGCTGGGAGAAAGTATTTTGTGGAAGAGTTTAATTTATCTCTTCCTTAAAAGTCTTTATTAAAAAATAAATAATAAAGACGAATTCAAAAGTAGTTTGTTTATATATATGTTCAGTCAATCACAAAACATTATCATTAGCATTATTATCATCGGGGCTTGGCCCGGTAAGTTTTAATGCGACAAAAACTTACTAGGTTAAACCCCGACACTTGTCGGGGTTTTTAAATAAAAATAAAAATCGAGGAGGAAAATACTTTGACTTTGTTTCTTATAATGCTTAAGGATGTCTATGCAACAGATGAAAGGATAAAAGAACTTGGCTATCTCAATATTTTTGTTAAGACTGTAGTAAGAAAAGTATATCCTTCAGACATAGAGTCAAAACAAGAATATAATTCAGTCGAAGAATATGCAGATCCTCATGCAGTTGCTTATATTCTATGGGGAAAAACAAGCGATAAGGAAAAGTTCATCAAGAAAAAAGAGACAGGTAAAACGAAAGAATTTATAAAAAAAGAATGTCCGCTATGCACACCCCAAACCTAACATGGTTTGGGTTTTTCTTTCCTAAAAACGGAGTAGCAAACTTTAGTTCACTCTGAATTTTGGAGTAGCGGGATTTATCCCGCGCTGTTATCCAAAGCAAATAAGACAAATAGAAAGCGGGTTACTAAATGCGCGCGAACTAAAGTTCGCTACTCCGAATATAGCGCAAAGTTAACCGAAATTGCCGCTTTTTGTTTTATTTCGCTCGCAATAGCAAGAAATATTGTGCACGATATTTTTTACCACTTCAAGATACAAAAAATAGAAAATTGACAAATCCCCTCTTTTTGCTAAAATTTATTTAAATAATCAAAGCGAATGAACACATCTAATTCACAATTTGTCTCTAATAGAGCAAATCGGAAAACCGATTGTGTTTTAGCTTTGAACCTAAACCTACTACTTGGTTAGCTTGCTTTTGAATTAGCTCGTTTTTTAATCGCGAGAAATCCGAAAGTAAGCCATAACAAATGGTAGGTTTTTTGTTGTATAAATTTTTGAAAGATAATTTTTGCAAACAAGATGTCGCTTGTAAAAACCATCTTTCATAAAAACAGAAAGGTGGAAAAACGAACTTTAAAAACAGAAAAATTGAAACAAAAAGATTGGAGGAAAAAGTAGTGAATAACAAAATATGTAACGGTCCGTTTTACATCGAGCCCATGCAGAATAAAAAAGTAACTGTTTTTGACACAACACTGCGTGACGGAGAACAAACCCCGGGCGTATCCCTGACTTCTACCCAGAAGCTGGAAATTGCTCGTCAACTTGACAAACTCGGGGTAGACATAATAGAAGCCGGATTTCCCATCTCTTCAGAAGGAGATAAAGAATCCGTAAAATCGATTTCTAATGCCGGGCTTGATACCACAGTTTGTGGGCTTGCTCGTGTGCTGAAAAAAGATATCGATGCCTGTTTTGAAAGTGATGTTGCCCTTGTGCACACCTTCGTTCCGACCTCGGATGTACAGCGGATCTATACCATCAAAAAGAGCCAGGAAGAAGTTATTCAACTGGCTGTAGAAGCTGTCCAGTACATCAAAGACCACGGACTGAAGTGTATGTTTTCCGCAATGGATGCTACCAGAACCGACCCTGCATACCTTATAGAGGTTTTCAAGGCGGTCCAGGAAGCGGGCTGCGACATCATTAATGTGCCAGATACTGTTGGTGTCATGGTTCCGTCTGCAATGTACAGACAAATAAAAGACATTGCAGCCGAAATAACGATTCCGATAGACGTACACTGCCACAATGACTTCGGGCTTGCAGTAGCAAACAGCCTTATGGCTGTTGAGGCCGGAGCATCTCAGGTACAGGTAACTATAAACGGCATAGGAGAAAGAGCAGGAAATGCTGACCTTGCCCAGACAGTAATGAGCCTGACGTCAATCTATGGTGCAAAAACCAATATCCGGACAGAATACCTTGTGGAAACCTCAAAAATGGTCGAAAACTATACCGGAATAAGGCTCCCGCCAAATACACCTGTGGTTGGACAAAATGCCTTTTCCCACGAGTCGGGAATCCACAGTCAGGGAGTGCTGGAAAAATCCGATACTTTCGAACCCGGTATTATGACCCCGGAAATGGTCGGGCACAGACGGCGCATTGTCCTTGGGAAGCATACAGGCAAACATGCGGTCAAACAGTCCCTTGAGTCTGCTGGCATAAAAACAAATGATAATCAGCTCGATGAGATTGTGCTCAGGATAAAGGAAATCGCAAACAAAGGAAAACAGATAACAGATGCCGATCTCTATGCAGTCGCCTCTGCGGTGCTCGGAAAAGCAAGCTCTGATGAAGAGCTGATCAAACTCAAAGAAGTATCCGTCATGACAGGAAATATCATCACACCTACGGCTGTGGTCAAGGCAGATATTGAAGGAAAAGAGATTATTGCAGCAAGAACCGGAGTCGGACCTGTGGATGCAGCCCTCCATGCCGTAAGGGATATCCTTGGAGAGAGCAACCACTTCAAACTTCAGGATTTCAGGATCGATGCTATTACTGGTGGAGCAGATGCTCTTGCCGACGTTTACATAGGTCTCGAAAACGAGAAGGGAAGAATTGTGACTGCACGGTCTGCAAACCCTGACATAGTAATGGCTTCCGTGGAAGCTTTGGTAAGCGCTATGAATTTGCTATATCAGAAACCAGAATCAAAAGAAAAACCCGAAAAAATTGGATTAGAGTAAAAAACAAAAAAGAAAAACATAGGAGGTGATACAAAAAACAAGGGGATAAAACTAAAAATATTTATCCCTTTTTAATTTTGTCATCTCTCCCGATTATTGCTATACTTAGAGCATAATAAAAAAATTATGTTAACTACAATTATAAA
>CAZKLR010000058.1:0-5655 GCA_964553695.1 uncultured Candidatus Saccharibacteria bacterium
ACATTTTCCTCCTTAAAGACAATTCCTTTTTCACCTTTGTCAGCAAAGCTTTCGGAAAGCATTATGTCCTTGATGCGCATAATGCCGGAATTTTTGCTTACCGGAAAAGCGCCCTTGAGAACCATTTTAAAACCGTTATATTCCTTGGGATTGTGCGAAGCTGAAACTTGAATGCCAGCGTCATAACCGTAATAAGCGACAGCAAAATAGAAAGTAGGCGTACTGGAAAGACCAATATCTATGACATTAAGCCCGCCGTCCAGAATACCTCTTTCAACCTCAGTTCTCAAGCTGGGAGAAGAAAGCCTCATATCCGAACTTAGAACGACAGAGCTGGCTAACGGATTTTTTTCCATGACAAAAGTTGCATAAGCCCGGCCAAGTTTATAAGCAAAATCTTCATCAAGTTCTGTTGGATAAATTCCCCGGATATCGTAAGCCTTAAATACCCCCTCATTAATTTTCTCCATAATTTTATAATTTACCTTTTATAATATTCGCCACATCGTAAAAATCTTTAACGACATGATCGGCTAAATTCGATTTAGTCTTTATATACCTGCCACTCGGCCGCTCAATTTTCATAGTTATTACTTGAGGTGTTGATTTTTTGACACGATCAACCTGATCGGCTTTATCCTCCACAAAAAATATTTTCTTATCAGAATGTTGCTTAACTATATCCCTAAAATTTTCCTCTTTACTCTTGGGTGTTACGACAATTTCGCCGAAATAAGGAACAATCTTTGAGTTCTCGATTTTCTCGCGCTGTGAAGGTGTAGTGCCAAACGAAAGCATTGCCAATTTGTCTTTGCCGAAATCATTAGCAAAATCAAAGAAATCATTATGCACAAAAACATCAACATTTGCAAAAAGTTTATCGACAGACTTTCTGGTTTTTACAACATCAAATTCCCGCGACTTGGCGAAAAAATCAAAAATCGTATCAAGATCAAAATCCCCAACTTTAGCTTTGGTTTTTTCATAATTATCGTAAAAATCTTTCTCCGTGAAACCAACGGAATTGAATACTCTTATCAATTCTTGAATGAAGGCATCGGTATCTAAAATTGTGTCATCAAAATCAAGGTAAATTTTCATATTTTTAGCTATTTTAAATCTCTTTTAACTACATCCCCCGGAAAAGTGGTAACATCCGGATCCAGTTTAACGCCCGGATAAAGCGAGGTATGAATTCCAGTTTTACAACCATCGCCAATTATCACTCCAAATTTTTTCATTTCACAATCTAAAACCTTTTCCCCTACCTGAGATTTTATATTTTTCCCGTCGTGCCGCAGATTGGCCGTAATAGTTCCAGCACCCAAATTAACATTGTTTCCCAAAATAGAGTCACCTACATAAGAGAGATGGGCAACATTGGTATCATCGCCTATGATGGAATTTTTGATTTCCACCGACTGCCCAATATGACAGCCGTTGCCAATAACAGTTCCGGGACGCAAATAACAGTTAGGTCCAACTACGCATCTTTCACCTATAATCACCGGACCTTCAATATATACGCCGGATTTTATCACGGTATTATCCCCGACTTTGATTTGCCCTTTAACATTAACGCCTTTTTCAATCTTAGCTTTTCTGCTTATCTCATTCTTTATTCTTTGTATTAAGAAACTGTTTGCTCTCAGAAGGCTCCAAGGATAGGTCGTAGCCAACCAAAAGTCCTTTACTGGTACGACTTTTATTTCCTCTTTTTGAGCCAAAAGATTATAAGCATCCGTCAACTCATATTCGCCCCGCTTGGAGAGTTTTATGTCGTCCAGAACATCAAAAATCTTTTTAGAAAAAACAAAACATCCAATATTAACCAAATCAGAAATAAATTCCTGAGGCTTTTCAATCACTTCCAAAAATTTATCACCTTCCACTTTAAGAACGCCAAAATTAGAAGGATTGTCCACTCTTTGCGCCAAGATAGCATTATTGAATTTCAATACATTCCAAATATCTACATAGCTATAAAGATCATCACCGAACATCAGGATAAATCTGCCATTTATGTACTCCCGAGCCAAATTCAGCGCGCTGGCATTGCCGGATGTTTCCTCCTGCGTAACATATTTAAGTTTGATTCCCCGATAATTATCGCCCAAAAATTCCCTAATCATTCCGGACTTATATCCGGTTACAATAATCGCTTCATCGGCGATTCCGCGAAGCTGATCCAAATTATGTTCAATGATCGTTTTGTTCAATATCTTCAAAAGAGGCTTGGGCTTGGTTAAAGTCAAAGGATATGTGCGAGTAGATTTTCCCGCCGCTAAAATTACAGCCTGCATATGTCTTGTCTTAATTATTTATTTTTTCACATAAACTTCCTGGGTTGGGTATGGAATAATAAATTTCTCTTTATTGATTCTTTCATATAACCTTTCGAGCAAAAGAGTCTTCACTTCAAATTGCTTCTTGGGATTTGCCACCCAAACCACCGCCAAAAATTTGAGGGCAAAATCTCCCATTTCCGTAAAATGCACGCTTGGCTCAGGCTCCGTTTCCACTCCTTCAGTCGTTTGTAAAACTTCCAAAATCACTTTTTTTGCTTTCTGTATGTTTGTGCCATAAGCCAAACCCAGCTCTATTTTTACCTTGATTTTGGATTTTGGCTTATTGTAATTGATAATACGAGAACTGGCAACAATATTATTAGGAATAATCACCACCGTCTCATCAAAAGTCTTGATACGCGTGGAACGAAGTCCAATCTCTAAAACATCGCCAATATCACCACTATCGAGTTGAATTCTGTCTCCAACGCGAAAAGGCTTATCGAAATAAATAGATAATCCTCCAAAAAGATGGGAGATAGTATCCTGTGCCGCAAAAGCAATACCTATTCCCGCTATTCCCACTGAAGCCAGCAGAGGCGTAAGGTCCAAATTCCATACTCTCAACAATGCCGCAAGACCGATAAACCAAACCACCAAATTGCTGAGATTTTTAAGAAGCGGAGTTATCTCATTATCAGTATGGTATCTGGATTTTTCCGCTGCCTTAGAGCCCAGCACATTAATAATTATTTGAATAGTTTTAGAAATGGCAGATGTCCAGAGAAGGATGGTAATGGATTGCACGAGCTCGGAAAAATAGATAGTATAGCCGTTCAAAAATTTTATGTAAAAGAGCGATTGATATATACCCCACAGAATAACTGAATAAAAAATTGCCGGTTCTAATATTTTTATCATATGATCGTCAACTTCACTCTTGGTCCTTAATGCAAATCTGAAAAACACTTTCGCAAAAATAAAATTGACAACTTCTGCCAACAAAAAAGAACTGCTGAGAATTAGGAGCGCAATAAAATAAGAAGAAATTCCAGCGCCGACATAAAATTCCAGCGCCTGGTTTATCTCACCTACATATTCCATTATCATTTTTGTGTTTTTATTTTTGTTACAGCTATATTATAACAAAAATAAAAATTATAATAAAGCAATTGACAAAATACATAAAAAATACATAATAAGCTCGAGGTGAAAATAATGCCTTTATTTTTTCTGACAGAAACTCTGGCAGGAACCGCTCCCCAGGAAGCAGTTCCCGAACCTGGATTCGGCGCAGTTATAGCGCTAATAGGATTGATGATCGTAGTTTATATTGTGAGAAAGTACAGATAAAAAAATCTTTCTCACTTATTTTTTTGTCTGCTTTTTATTGACTTAAAAGCCGCTTCAAGCTAAGTTTAATATATAGATTATATAAGTTTAATTTCAGAATATGGGATTTTCAGTAGGCATCGTAGGATTGCCAAACGTCGGCAAATCTACTCTTTTTAAAACATTGACGAAAAAAGAGATCGATATTTCCAATTATCCTTTCTGCACCATAGACCCGAATGTCGGAATCGTTAAAGTGCCGGACGAACGGCTGGAAAAGTTAACTCAATTCTCCAGCAGCGCCAAAACTATTCCCACCGCCATCGAATTTGTAGATATCGCAGGGCTGGTCAAAGGTGCGCATCAGGGAGAAGGTCTTGGCAATAAGTTTCTTTCCAATATTCGTGAAGTGGATATGATCGCACACATAGTCCGCGGTTTTGAAAATGGCAAAATTACCCATGTCCACAATAAAGTCGATCCTGCAGATGACGTTATAACTATCAACACCGAGCTGATTCTCGCCGATTTGGAAACGGTAGACAAACGGCTTCAGAAGGTGGAAAAAGAGGCTCGTTCCGGAGATAAAAAAGCGCTTGCATTAAAATCGGTGTTGGAAAAATATAAGACTGCGCTAGAAAATGAGCAAATGGCAAACACTGTGGCGTTGGACGAAAAAGAGAAAGAGCTGATGAAAGAATTGCAGCTGCTCACCAACAAACCTGTTTTATATGTGGTAAACGTTGATGAAAACCAAAAAATATCCGAACTCAATATATTACCGGAAATTGAAAACAAAATTTTTGTCCCCATTCAGTTTGAACTGGAACTGGCGGAATTGCCCCCTGAAGAAGCCGAGGTTTTTCGAGAAGAAGCAAACTTAGACCAAAAAATCTCAACACTGGAAGATTTGATTACCAGATGTTATGACTTGCTGGGACTTATCACTTTTCTTACCACCGGGAAAGATGAAACTCGCGCTTGGACAATCAAGCAAGGATCAACCGCTCCCCAGGCCGGAAGTGCCATTCATAGCGACTTTGAAGAAAAATTTATACGCGCCAATGTGATAAATTGGCAAAGGCTGATAGAAGCCGGATCGCTTGGAAATGCGATTGAAAAAGGACTATTGCGTACTGAAGGCAAAACTTATATCGTCCAAGATGGAGACGTGGTTGAGTTCAAAATATAGAATATGCTTATTTAAGTAATACAAGATAAAATCTTGCCAAAAACACAAAACCGTGTTAGGATAAGACATCAAAAGGTTAAGATATATGGCATAGTAAAGGCTATGTCCCAGGTCCATATATATCTGTATTTTTTGTGTCAAAATCTATAAATAATTTAAATTAAAAAAGAATGAAGAATTACGAACTGCTTTACATTCTTCCAGCATCCCAGACTTCGGAAGAAATCGTAAAAAACTTTCAAGATGTGCAAAAACATATTGAGAAATTCGGAGGAAATATGCTGGAAACTTTGCTTGAACACCCATTTCTAACAAAAGCAGGGATGTCAAAAGATGAAGAGTCTGATGAAATCAAAGCCCTGCCAGTAGTTAAGAGAAAATTGGCTTATACAATCAAGCATGAAAAATTCGGTTTCTACTGTTTGGTAAATTTCTCAGCTGAAGGAAAAAAAATTCAAGACATTGACGAATATCTGAGACTTAATGCAAATGTTCTTAGACATATCATTGTTGAGGCCAACCCAATGACCAAAGAGGAATTTGAACAACTTCAGACTTTGTTTGCGAGAAAGAAAGCTGAACAAGAGAAAGAAGAAGCTGAAAATGGTAAACCTAAAGAAGAAACCCGAAGAAGCATAAAGAAAGAATCTGTAGAAGAAAAAGAAATTATTAAAGAAGATCTGGCAGAAGTTTCAGAAACTAAAAAAGAAAAAACTGCTACAGAAACAGAAGAAACTAAGGTAGAGGCTTCTGAATCCGAATTAGAAGAGAAAAAAGAAGAAAGCAAGGCCAGCAAAAAAAGTAAAATAAAGTTGGAAGACTTGGAAGATAAACTTGATGAAA
>CAZKLR010000059.1:0-5646 GCA_964553695.1 uncultured Candidatus Saccharibacteria bacterium
AAATTAAGAAAGGAGGTGTAATATGAAAAAAGGACTTTTAGAAAAAATAATCCTTTCTGGCCTAGGACTTGCTTCACTAACCCAGGATAAAGCACAAAAGCTTGTCGAAGAACTTGTAAAAGAGGGAGAAATGTCGGAAAAGGATGGAGCTGTCTTAGCTAAGAAGGCGATATCTAACCTTGAAAAAGGCCGTAAGGAAATGGAAAAACAAACAGAAAAAATTGCCAAAGACATAATAGGAAAAATTACTGCTGATATCCCTACTAAAAAAGAAATTGTCGCTTTGGACAAAAAAATGGATGAAATCAACAAAAAACTTGATAGCAAAAAATAACTCTAGAAATTTTATCGCTCGTTTTTTAAGAAGCGAGCGATAAGGGTTCTATGTTAGGATATATATCTTTGAATAAAGATTCGGGAGAAAAAATAAAAATAAAAATATGGCAAAAATAAAAGAAACATATAAAAATTTGAAACGCAGCAGAGAAATAGTGGGCGTGCTTATGCGGCATGGTCTGGGGTATGTTTTTGATATGCCTCAAATGGAAAAATATCTTGAAATTAGTAATAAATTTTTTGCAAGAAAAAAAACGGACATCAAACTTGAAAAATTTACTTTGGAACAAAGAGTGCGAATGGCGCTTGAGGAATTAGGCCCGACTTTTATCAAACTTGGGCAAGTGATAAGCACTCATCCTGATATTGCAAGCCCTGAACTTATCGAAGAATTGAGCAGGCTGCAGGATAAGATCAGTCCAATTTCTACTAATATTATAAAAGCTGAAATAAAAAAAGAACTTGGCAAGCCTGTAGAAGATTTATTTGCCAGTTTTGGAGAAAAGCCGCTGGCAGCAGCGTCTTTGAGCCAGGTTCATAAAGCCAAGCTTGGAACTGGAGAAACTGTGGCTGTAAAAGTGCAGCGTCCCGGAGTTGTTGCTGTGGTGGAGAAGGACATTTCTATTCTTTACGAAATGGTGGATTTGCTTGAAGCGAGCTGGTTTAAAAATTCTTCTTATAGTCCAAAAGAATTTGTAGATGAGTTTGCAGATACCATACGTATGGAAATGGACTTTCCTCAAGAAGGACGTAATGCGGAAAAGATAGCGGAAAATTTTGCTGGCGTGACGACTGTAAAAATTCCCAAAGTCTATAATGAGTTCACAAGCAAGAAAATTTTGGTTACGGAATTTATTGATGGCACAAAGATTACTAAAATAGGCAAAGTTGCAGGAGAAAAGTTTGACCGTCATGCCGTTGCTTCCAATGGAACTGATATGGCGCTGAAGCAGATATTTGAAGATGGATTTTTCCATGGGGATCTTCATCCCGGCAATATCTTTGTTTTGGAAGGAAATGTTGTTGCCCTTATTGATTTCGGAATGGTAGGAAGGATTGATCGCGAAACCATGAATGATTTGGCCGATGTCTTGCTCTCTCTGACAAAATTTAAAACAGACGGAATTATAAAAGGGATGGAGAAGATGGATATAATAGGGTTAGATACGGATAGGCAAAAAATAAAAAAAGAAATCAATAAGCTTATTGATCGTTATTACGGATTAGATCTGAAAGATTTGGAGGTTGGAAAAATTCTTACAGAAGTTTTGGAAATAATACGAAAAAATAAAATCAGAGTGCCCAGTGATTTTTCTCTGCTTTTTAAAACCTTGATTACTGCAGAAGGAACTGCGCGTGAATTGGATCCGGAATTTAATATGGTTGAACATATTCAGCCGTTTGTGAAAAAACTTGTGAAGAAAAAATATGCTCCGGAGAGAATTCTCAAAGAGGGTGCAGGGTTTGTGGAAAATTCTTTTGATGTGCTAAAAAGCATTCCAGATGATTTAGATTGGTTCTTCAAGAGTTTGAGACAGGGGAAACTTTATTTGGGATTGGAGCATCGCGGTCTGGAAAAAATTGATGCTACGATTGATCGGGCAAGCAACCGTTTGTCTTTCAGCATGATCATTTCTTCTCTTATAATTGGTTCCTCATTTATTATGAGTATAAACAAAGGCCCGCTTCTTTTTGGCTATCCCGCTCTTGGTATTATGGGATTTGTTTTTGCGGCTGTTTTGGGAATCGGGCTAGTGATTTCAATTATTCGCGGCGGAAGATTTTGATATAAATCTTTGTAATTTACGTAAAAAGTCTGACTTTGAAAATTTTCCAAGGTCAGATTTTTTGGTAAAATCGCTGATAAATTGCTATAATATCAGCAAACAACAGATAACAAATTTTTATGTCCAATTTTGAAAAAAGGTATGCTAAATTGAACGAGAGGCAGAAAGAGGCAGTGGATGCCATTGAAGGACCGGTTATGGTTATTGCCGGACCGGGTTCGGGCAAAACGGAACTTTTAGGTCTGAGAGTCGCTAATATTCTGCGCCGTACGGATGCCAGTCCGGAAGATATTTTGTGCCTTACTTTTACCGAAGCTGCAGCAAGGAATATGCGCGAACGTCTTGCTGGCCTTATTGGCAAAGATGCTTACAAAGTTGCCATTCACACTTTTCACAGTTTTGGCAGCGAGATAATTAACCGTCATCCGGAATACTTTTATCAAGGGGCGGACTATGTGCCTATCGACGATATTTCCAAAATGAGGATTGTTGAAAATATAATAGAAAATCTCGAATGGAAAAGTCGGCTTAAGAGCTATCATCCGCAACAGGGCTATGTGTATCTCAAGGACATGGAAGCCAGAATAGAGGACATAAAGAAGGGCGGCCTCACTCCGGAAGAATTTAGGGCGCTGATTTTGGAGAATAAGGATTTTGAGGAGGCAGCAGATGTTTTTATCGGCAAAGTTTTCAAAGAAAGAATATCTCCTGATATGGTTCCCAATCTGTATCAGTTGTTGGCGGATATTGCTGCGGTGCCGGTATTAAAGAGAGAATTGGAAAATTTGTCCCATTATCGAACATTGAAAGAAAATGTAGTCGAAAGTTTGGAACGGACGGTTGAGGAGGCTGAGAGCATTCGTGAAAAAAGATCAAAGACCAAGCCGATTACAAAATGGAAAAAAGAGTTTCTCAAAAAAAATGCTGCCGGAGAATGGCTGCTCAAGAGTCATTTTCAGAACGATATTCTTTTGGATCTGGCTAAAGTATATGAAGAATATCAGGATCGAATGCACAACGAAGGTTTTTATGATTTTGCCGATATGATCCTGGATACGGTTCGTGCGCTTGAAACGGAATCTGAGTTGCGATATGAAATTCAGGAAAAATATCTTTATGTTTTGGTGGATGAGTTCCAAGATACCAGCGGTGTGCAGATGCGCCTTCTGGATTCAATTTTAAATATGGAAATTAATGAAGGCCGGCCGAATATTTTGGTTGTCGGCGATGACGATCAATCTATCTATAAATTTCAGGGAGCTAATCTTGATAATGTTAACGAATTTTTAAGAAAATATAAAGATGCTAAAAAGATCGTCCTGGTCCATAATTATCGTTCCACTCAGGAAATTCTTGATTATTCAAAAGGCGTGATTGAAAGAGTGGAAGATCGTCTTGTCGAATGTGATCGGGAAATAACCAAGGATTTGATCTGCGCAAATCCTGGCGTAAAGCCGGGAAAGATAGCGCAAAGAGAATTTGAGACGAAAATCGAGCAATATATTTTTATTGCTGAAGAAATAAAGAAAATCAAGCTGCAAAATGCCGATGAGGAAATCGTTATTATTTCTCGCAAGCATGATGATCTGGAAGATATTGCGGCGCTGCTTAATTATTACGATATACCAGTTTTATATGAACGCAATAAAGATATTCTGGAAGACGCTCGCATTCGAGAAATTATTACTATTGCAAAATTTATCAATTCTCTCAACCAGAAAAAAGAAGCGGAAGCGGATGAATATTTGCCTGATATTTTGTCGTTTCCTTTTTGGGGAATTAACCGTTTGGATATTTGGAAAATTTGTTGTTTGGCGCACAAGGATCGAAATAAAAACTGGTTGGAAATTATGCTGCCTTATGGAGGGAAGGTTAGTCAGGTGGCAGAATTTTTGATTGCGCTTGGTACGGAATCCAAACGCTGTACTATGGAAGAGGTTTTGGATTTTATAACCGGGATCAAACAAATTAAAGGCATCGAATATGCAAGCGAATTCAAAGACTATTATTTTTCCAAAGAAAATTTTGAAGAAAAACGTTTGGAATATTTGGATCATCTTTTTGATTTGCAGACGCTTTTTGGAGAGCTTAGGGATTATCGCAGCAAAGATATTCTGTATATAAAAGATTTGGTGGAATTTTTTGATCTTCACATGATCCATAATGTTCCTATATACAAGACTCACCGTCTCAGCAAAGGCGGAAATGCAGTCAGCCTGATGACTGCGCATAAGGCCAAGGGCTTGGAGTTCGATTCAGTTTTCATAATAAACTGCAATGAAAATTCCTGGATGAAAAATAAGAATATGAACAAACTGTCTTTTCCTGCCAATATTCCGCTGATTCCGGAAGAGGACAATACTGACGATAAGACGCGGCTTTTCTTTGTTGCGGTTACGCGCGCCAAGAGCAATCTTTATTTGACTAATTATTCCATAGCTGACGGCGAGAAAAAAGCTTCGGATCGCTTGCGTTTTCTTGATCCAAATCTGGCTACTGAAGAGATTGAGAGCTTGGACGTTGAGAAGATAAAATCAGCGGAGGAGATCATATCCTTCGAAGAAGATTTGCGCCATTATGAAATTGACAATGCAGACGAGGAAGAGCTTTTGCGATCAATTCTGGAAAATTATCAGCTCAGCATTACCCATCTTAATAATTTTTTGGATGTAACTTCCGGCGGTCCGGCGAAATTTTTAGAACAAAATCTTTTGCGTTTTCCGAGTGCCAAAAATGCTTCTTCGAGTTACGGAACAGCAATTCATGACAGTTTTAGGGAATTCTATAAACGTTTAAAAGAAAAAAACAGTTTGCCGGAACTTGATGACTTTCTCAATATTTTTGAATATAAACTAAAATTACAAGATCTTAATGAAAGAGATTTTATACAAAAATTGGACAGAGGAAAAACGGAGCTGAGTTTATACTACAAAGAAAACGAGAAGTTGTTTGATGCGGCGGATTTGTTGGAAATAGATTTCCAGAATGAAGGAGTAATGATTGGCGAATGTCCTATCACTGGGAAAATAGATCGTATCTCCCTCGAAGACAAAAAAGGAAAGATTTGCAAGGTATATGATTATAAAACTGGGAAGCCGTTTGATGATTGGCGTCCGAGTGATGAGTATTTGAAAATTAAATCTTATAAATATAAGGATCAGCTTATTTTTTACAAATTTTTAATTGAGAATTCCCGGAGCTATCATAAGTTCAGGGTTAATAGCGGCGGCATTGATTTTATCACTGCGCAAGACGATAAACTTATCAAACTAGATTTAGAAATCTTAAAAGAGGATGAAGAAAGGCTGAGAGCTCTGATTGAGATTGTTTACAAGAAAATTATGGCGTTAGATTTTCCAGACATAAGCGGCTATTCGGCAGGACTGAAAGGCATATTGGAGTTCGAAGATGATTTATTGTCTGGAAGGGTTTAGTTTATACTAAAAGATTCTTTATAATTGTATCTTCGATGTAAATAATATATACTAATTGTAGTTTTGATTTGCTTAATGGCTGTGCAAAG
>CAZKLR010000060.1:0-5503 GCA_964553695.1 uncultured Candidatus Saccharibacteria bacterium
GCGGAAGAGGCGGGATTCGAACCCGCGAGACCCGTTAAGGCCTACTGCTTTTCGAGAGCAGCGCTTTCAACCTCTCAGCCACTCTTCCGTATCTTTTACAACTTATTTATTCTAGCATTAATTTTAAAAAAGAAAAGTTTAAAAAACAAAAACTCGGCAAGCACCGAGTTGTTGTTTTTTAAGCAGACTTAGTTTTTTACTATGTCTATCATCTGGAAAGAAGTGTCTTTAGAGGTTGCAAACACTATAATGTCATCATAAATGAAATAGTCCATTGAGGTTCCGGTGTCGGGAAGGTTGATATATTTTAATTCTACATCATTATACATCGCTGGCTGGAACGAAGGTATGTCTTTCTCAATCAGCTTGTCGCTTACAAAAAGCTTTTTCATTATATTATACATTCTCTCGCTTTGAATATTTGTACCCTCCCAAGCCAACATTGTTTCCCGAAATTCAGCTTCTTTGGTTTTGTCATATTTCATTGCAATGCCCAGCCTAAGAGAATCATTGTTTTTAAAAACTAAAATCTTATATTCCTGTGTTGTGAGATCTTTGAATTTTTGAGGAATTTTATTAAAGTTGTTTTGCTCAAGGATTGTTTTAAGCGCTTGATCCTTGGAAATTGTCACCTCTGTGCCGTCATAGTTGACCTGCAACTTTATAATACTGCCATTCTCATAGGATTTCCATGGTTCCAGGTTGGCGTCAAAATAATTTATGGTAGCAATTTGGCTTTGCTCGGCAATAACTTCTTTGGAAATTTTTTGTTCGATTTTGTCTATTTCTTGTCCGGCTATAAGCTGTGCAGATTCCGGTTCGGTAGGTACCAACCTAGGAAGAACATAATAGAGCGAAACTGCCAGAGTTCCCAGGAACAAAGCTGAAAAGACGATTATTTTTCCCCATGGCAATGCAAAGAATCTGATTCCATATTTCTTTATAATGTGTTTTCTTAACATCTTTTTCTCTTCTTCTTCTGTGAGTCGTGTCTCTTCTTTTTTTACTGCATTTTTTACACTTTCCAAATCTTCTTCTTTGGTTTTCGGTTTTACTCTTTTATGTAGGCTGCTGTAATATTCTTGTTTTCCGAATATTAAGCGGTTTTCCGGGGTAACATAAGAACCATCTTCTTTGTATGTAGAAACTTTTTTTGCTATATTTTGCTGAATTTCTTCGGTTGAATCAGAAATCTTAGGAGTTATTACTCCCGTTTCTTCAGCTCTGGAGGCTTTATCTTTTTGGACGGTAGAAGATGAAGTGTTGTTAGTCTCACTCGATTTCGGTTGAGAAGCGGTTATCGTTTCAACTTTTTTGATTTCTTGAGCGGAAAGCTGATTTTCATTGGTTAGCTTAATTTCTTTGCGAATTTCATCTATGACTTTCTGCTCTGGAGTATTTTCTCCAGGTTGTTTTAATGTGTCATGCAATTTTTCCCAATAAGAGTCGTTTCCTTCTTGCTGATTTTTTTCATTTTCAAAAGGAATTTCAGAAGATTTGGCCGGTTCTTCGATCTCTTTCTTTATGACTTCCTCTTCTTGTTTAAGGTTGCGCGACATCCTGGCGATTAAATCTTTCAACTCTTTATCTTTGTCAATTCTTTCAGGCGTGATGGGTTTTGCCTGATTATTTGCAGGTCCTTCCATTGATTTTGAGACTCTGCTGATAAGGTTTCGGAGTTCATTTTCTTGTGTATTGGAAGTCGATGACGCCTCTTTGCTCAGAAATTCCGGTTTTGGCTCTGCTTTTGTATTATCATTTTGCAGTTCGTCTTTGATTTCTTCGGTAGTTTCTTTTTCTATAGCATCCAAAATCGGCCGTTCCGTTTCTTTGGTTTGGTTCAGCTCTTGATCGTTTTGGATTGGCGGCAGGGATTCTTTGGGAACTTCTTCTTTTGAATTTTCTTTTTTTCTGAAAAGAAATCCTCTCGAAGTAGATTTTTTTTCCTTGGCTTCTTTCAGATCATCCTGCATTGTCCTCAGAATTTTCTGGCTCATAGTGATTAGATACCTTTATGAGTTAAATTGATTCTTCCTTGATCGTCAATATTTTTGACTTTTACTGCGATAATATCTCCTGTCTTGACTACGTCTTCTACTTTTTCAACTCGAGATGGGGCAAGTTCTGAAATATGAACCAATCCCTCTTGTCCGGGGAGAATTTCCACAAATGCTCCAAAATTCATAATTTTTACTACCTTACCTTGAAATATTTCTCCGGGAGCTACTTCTCTTGTGATATTCTTTATCCAGGTGGTTGCCTTGCTTGCCGCTTCAGCGTTCTTTGAAGTAATCAAAACAAGTCCGCTGTCTTCTATGTCTATTGTAACTCCGGTTTCTGCAATTATTTCGTTTATAATCTTTCCTCCCGGGCCAATAACGTCTCTGATCTTGTCAGGATTAATGTTGAAGCTGGTAATGCGCGGCGCATATTGAGACAAATCTGTTCGTGGCTGCGATATTGTTTTGCCCATAACTTCAAGAATATGCATTCTGGCTTCCCGTGCTTTTCCAATTGCCTCTTCGAGAATTTCTATTGATATTCCTCCGATTTTTACATCCATCTGTATGGCAGTAATTCCTTTTTCGGTTCCGGCAATTTTAAAATCCATATCTCCGTAGTGATCCTCCGGCCCTTGAATGTCTGTCAGAACTTTATAATTTCCATCTTTGTCTGACATAAGACCCATGGCAATTCCGGCGGCAGGACGAGGAATTGGAACTCCTCCATCCATAAGAGCCAAAGAACTTCCGCATATACTGGCTTGAGAAGATGAACCGTTGGAACCTAAAACTTCAGAAACAAGTCTTACTGTATATGGAAACTCTTCTTTGGATGGAATTAAAGGTTCGATTGCTTTTTCCGCCAATGCTCCATGTCCAATCTCTCTTCTTCCCGGACCTCTCATCGGTTTAACCTCTCCCACTGAAAAAGGAGGAAAAGAATAGTGATGCATAAATCTTTTAGTTGTCTCTTCTTTCATTCCATCAATAATCTGTTCGTCTCCAGGTGCACCTAAAGTTAGAACGGTAAGTACTTGAGTTTCACCACGATTGAAAAGTCCGGAACCGTGAGTTCGAGGGAGAATACCAACTTCAGCGCTAAGTTCTCGAACTTCATCCATCTTTCTTCCGTCAGGTCTTTCGTTTTTATGAATTGCTGTCTGGTGAACAAAATCATCAATTTCTTCATCGAGTACCAATTTGGCGATTTCAACATATTCTGTACCCAAATTTTCAGAAACAAAATCAAGCAAACTCTTCTTGAGTGCGCTCATATTATCTTCTCTGGTTCTTTTGTCCTTTTCCATTACGGCACATTCAATTTTTCCTTCTAGGAATTTTTTCATCTGATCTTCGATTTCTGGAGCGGCTTGCATTAGTTTTGCTTCTTTTTTCGTTTTGCCGATTTGAGAAATTATTTCTCTTTGGAATTTGACAAGTTCGTCTATGTATTTTTGTCCAAAATGCATGGCTTCTATGATTTCTTGCTCGGGAATTTCTTTTCCTCCGCATTCGATCATATTTATTTTTCCGTCCTTTCCGGTTAAAAACAGTTCAAAAGTGCTTTTCTCTCTTTGCTCATAAGAAGGATTAAGAACTAACTGTCCGTCGATTTTGCCAACTCTGATTGCTCCTACCGGTCCATCCCATGGTATGTTAGAAATTCCAAGCGCAATTGAAGCTCCAATTACTGAACAAATGTCCGGATCGTTTTCTTGATCAACTGAAAGAATAGTTAGAACAACCTGAACGTCGTTGCGCATTCTGCCGTTGAATAAAGGGCGAATAGTTCTATCAACGATTCTTCCCGATAAAATAGCTTCGTCTGTTGGACGTCCTTCTCTTTTTATAAAACGGCTTCCTTTTATTTTTCCGGCTGCGTATAACCTTTCTTCATAGTCTACCATTAGAGGAAAGAAATCTACCCCTTCTCTTGCGCTGTCGGTCATGGTAGCGGTGGCCAGTACAACTGTTCCGCCGTATTGGATGGTTACAGATCCGTTTGCTTGTTTTGCAAGCTTTCCGGTTTGGATAATTAAATCATCCCCGTTTATTTGCTTTGTGAAAGTTTTTACTTCCATTTCAATTTTCCTTTCGTTTTGTTGAATTGGTCTGCAAACTCTAGACTATCATCTCTAATAAGATAAAGATGATCATAATCTAATTGTCCGCAGGCCAATTTTAGACATTAACAAATTAAAAAAGCTAGGAAAAGTTGATTTATCTTTTGATAGCCTTAGTCATATATATAAAAATTATTTAATCAAAAATCTTTTCTTGTTCTTGCTAAGATCTGTGAATTCATCCGCTTCTTCTATAAGTTTGGACGAGGTGCTTTCCCCAAAAGCGATAACTTCAACTTTACAGCCTTTATTGATTTTCAGATATTCAACCAATGGCCTGTAATCTCCATCTCCTGAAACGATAACAACTACGTCCAGCTTATCTGCAAGTTTGATTGCGTCTACCGCCAATCCTACGTCCCAATCGGCTTTTTTCATTCCTCCCGGAAAAATTTGCAAATCTTTTTCCTTGATTTCAAAACCGAACTTTTCTATAGCTTCAAAAAAAGTCTTTTCTTCCCCTCCTTCTGTTTTTATCACATAAGTTATTGCTCTTATCAAAACTCTTCCTGCAACCGCCTCCTCCAATAGCTCTTTGAAGTTTAGTCTGGCTTTGTAGAGACTTCTGGCGCTGTGATACATATTTTGCGCATCAACAAAAACTCCGATTCTCTGATCTTTGTGAATAACAGTTCTTATTTTATTCGGACTTGGTGTCGAGTTCTTCATTTGAAGTTTCTTTTATGAGTTTAGCCTCTTTTAATTTCAAAGCTTTGACGATTTTTTCAAATCTTTCTTCGCTATTGGCTTTTATGTCTCGTAAAAGTTTTTTTCTTTTTGCTACCATCTTTAGCAGTCCTCTTCTTGAGTGGTTGTCTTTCTTGTTAATTTTTAGGTGTTCTGTGAGTTCCTTAATTCTTTCAGTTAGAATGGCAACTTGGACTTCTGATGATCCAGTATCTTCTTTGTGAAGCTTGAATTTTTTGATTATCTTCTCTTTCTTTTCTTTTGTGATCATTTTCTTGATTAATAATTAATAAGGTTTAATTAATTCTAGTTTTTGCAATATCTTGCGTAACTTAAATCGAGACAATACGCCTCTTTTTTAGTCTATCACATAAATTTTAGATAGACAAGTTATTTGTTATGTCGTAAAATATAAAAGTAAGCTGTAAGTTCTCAAGATATGTCTCAAGAAAAGATCAATGGTCTTAAGGTGGATTTTCTAGAATACTTGGAAATTGAGAAAAATCGGTCTCAATTAACAATCAGAAATTACGATCATTATCTGGACAGGTTTATTATATGGTCAAAAATTGACAGTCCGGAACAGATTACACACGACTTGGTTCGCGGTTTTCGGCTCTATTTAAATCGTTTTGAGGACGAAAAGGGTAATAAAATGAAAAAGATTACCCAAGATTACTATATAATAGC
>CAZKLR010000061.1:0-5152 GCA_964553695.1 uncultured Candidatus Saccharibacteria bacterium
ACGGCCCGAAATAACATCAAAAGAACCTCCTATTCCTATTGCAACTTTTACCGTCGGCATTTTACTCAAATTCTCAGATATCCATTCCTCCTGTTTTGGTGCGCCAAACGCCACGAATAAAATATCCGGAGACAGAGCATTAACTTCTTCCGCCAAGGTTTGATTTTGCTCCGGACTAATCCCCTCTCCAACGCATACAATTTCAATACCAGAAAATTTTCTTTCCAAATTTTCCTTGGCCTGCGAAGCTGCTTGCTTCATTCCTCCGACAAAACAAATTTTCTTGCCCTTAATAAAGTCGCTTGCGCATATATCAAAAATCAAATCAATGCCGCTTATTTTTTCAGGCAAGACATTTTTTATTTTCGAAGGATGACAAACGGCATACAAAGTTGTCAAAAACAAAATTTTAAAATCAGAAAAAAAATTATGTTTCTTCTCCGCAAGAAAACTCGCTGCCCGCAAAATCCCAACACCGTCTGCTGTCACCAAATCGGCAGAATTAATAACCTTTTTAAAATCAGAATCTTCCTTGGCGCGCACGGCCATTTCAGAATTAAAGGTTACAATCCAATGTCCACTTGCTGAACATAAAAACAATTCAATGCTTTCAAGAATTTCTTTGTTTGTGATCCGGTCAACTTGAATGCCAAAAATGTTTACCTTTTCTCTTCCCATAAGATTTATTTTTGAAGCGGAAAATTTTCAACCAATTTATATTTTGTGGCGCCTTTGGCATAAGTCTGGCTGGAAAGCAAATTTAGGCTTTCAACTTTGATTTTCCCCCTAAGTTTTACGTTAGTCTGTTTGCCTTTAAGCTGATTGCCATTGGCGGTTGCCAGTACAATATGCGGCACAAAATTTTCTTCCTTAATTTCAAAATTATTTTCTGCAAGGTTATCTCTTAGCTTCTTACGAAAAGATTTTATGGCACCCTCTTCAAAAATCGTCGCCCAGAACATTTTCGGCTCTTTTGCATTCGGCCCCAGGACGATCCGATCCAATCTGACTTCAAAGGCTTTCGTCTCGTCCACAGTCTTTTCAAGAGCATTTTTAATCTGCCTCAGGTCATCTTTATCGACAATACCGAGATATTCCAAAGTAAGACGATAATGAGAAAATCCAGTCCAAAAAACACGCAGATTTTTCCACCTGCTTTCTTCTTTCATAAAACCTTCTTTAATTTCATCCGGAAGGTCAATTGTGATATATATTCGTTTTTGCATAAATGAAGTATAACAAGTTAATTTACGTTTGACAAAAAGTATAAAGCCTTTTAGGATTGAATGCAAGGAAAAACGTATTTTCAGAAAAATTATGGAGAAAGTATGTCGCCAGAAACAAAAATTACCCCCTCGGTAGAAGAACAATGTCTTCTTGATCAAATTTTAAAAATAAAAAAAGTGAACTGGAAAATTTTCATACAAGCTAGCGAAGAAAATAAGTCGTTGGAATATGTGAAGTCTGTATTAATTAAAAAGGGTATTTTAAAAGGAAAAAAAGAATCGATTGGCAGAAGGGTGTGTATTGTTACAATAACAAAAACAAACATCTGCACACGATGTTTGTCTTTATGGGGAGAACCCTTATACTTCCCACCAAATAAAGAAGAAGCACTACGTTTTGTTAGTGCTTTAGCAGAAATTTTGGAGAAACAAAACAATACGGAGGAAATCTATATAGAGAAAGTCTTATTAATAGAAGCTTCTGTGTATAAAAAAGAACCAGATTGCCAAACAAAACTTCCTGTACAATTCTAAAAGGATTTTTTCCTTTTTTTATTTGCCCTTAAAACTTAAAAGCTATATAATATATTTATGAACATAAAAGCACTTTTTATAATTTAACTTTTATCTCAAGCTTATGAAAGAATCATATTCTTATGAGCAATTAAAAGATAAAAGGGTAAGATGTCTCACCTGCGCCCAGCGGTGTTTTATTTTGCCCAATAAATTTGGACTGTGCGGAGTCCGAAAAAACATAGACGGAAAATTATATGCGCTTAATTATGGGAAAGCTATCTCGCAAAGCATCGATCCTATTGAGAAGAAACCGCTTTTTCATTTCCTGCCTGGAAGCAAATCGTTTTCTTTTGCAACCGTCGGTTGCAATCTTCGCTGCGGCAATTGCCAGAATTGGCAAATCTCCCAAACCGTAAAGACCGACAAGGTGATGTTGGAAGCAGGAGAAGAAGTTTCACCCGAAGAAATCGTGAATGCCGCCGCCAAGAACAATTGCCCGAGCATTTCTTACACTTATACCGAACCGACCATATTTCTGGAATTCGCTCTCGATACTATGAAAATCGCAAAGCGCAGAAAAATCAAGAACGTCTGGGTTTCCAACGGTTTTATGACCGATGAAACCCTTGAATTTATTGTCCCCTATCTTGATGCCATAAACATAGATATAAAATCTTTTGAAAACAATTTTTACAGGAAACATTGCGGTGCGCTTATTGATCCTATATTGCAAAATTGCAAAAAACTGAAGCAGGCGGGAGTTTGGGTTGAAATCACCACGCTAGTCATTCCAGGCTTAAGCGATAACAATAATATGCTCGAGAATATAGCTAAGTTTATATTCAAAGAACTCGGACGAGAAACGCCGTGGCATCTCAGTGCCTTCTCGGGGGGGATCTCCTGGAAAATGCAGAATATATCTGACACTTCTGCAGACAAACTTTCCGAAGCTTATGAAATCGGCAAGAAAGCCGGCCTTAGATATGTTTATGTTGGAAATTCACCGGACAGCCGGCACGAAAGCACTTATTGTTATAACTGCGGAGAATTAAATATAGAGAGGCAGTTTTATTCCGTAAACAGATTCGACGAGAAAGGTAAATGCAGAAAATGCGGAAAAGATTTAAACATCATAGGCTAATTTTTAATCATTAATATAAAAATATGTTATCTTTTGCAGCAATTTGCCCTCATCCTCCGCTTTTGATTCCTTCTATCGGAAAGGAAGATATCTTAAAGGTTCAGGAAACGAAAACGGCGATGGATTTACTTTCTGAAGATATTGAGAAAAAAAATATCGACACAATACTGATCATATCGCCTCACGGCTCAATTTTTGCAGATGCAATGTCTGTTAATCTTACAAGCAAACTTTCCGGAAATTTCTATGAGTTTGGAGACGAAACAAAAATAGAATTTGATAATGACCTGGACCTGGCAAATGAAATTAAGAATCTTGCCGAATTTAATCGGTTCCCTTTGCAAATTGTAACTAGCGAGCTGGACCATGGCGCAATGGTGCCTCTATATTTTTTGGGAAAAAATAATCCTCAGCTTAAAGTTTGCCATATTTCTTTTTCTTATCTCACTTATGAAGATCATTTTGTTTTCGGAAAAATTATTTACGGAGCCGTCCAAAATATAAACAAAAGAATCGCAATTATCGCCAGCGGAGATTTATCCCACCGACTGCTCCCCGATGCTCCCGCGGGCTATTCGCCTCAAGGAAAAGATTTCGATAAATTTATAGTTAGCAATCTCCAAAATAATAATGTCGGAGAAATACTGGATATAGACTCAAATCTCGTTGAGAATGCAGGAGAATGCGGATTGCGTTCTATTATAATCCTACTTGGAGTTATTTCCTGTGTGAGTTATTCTTTCAAAAAACTTAGCTATGAGGGGCCATTCGGCGTAGGATATTTAGTTGGAAAATTTAATCTGGAAGAAAACAATATTTAGGACAAAGCTGCATAAGAAATGAAAAATAACGCCTTTCGAAAGGCGTTATTTTTTTACTATAAAAAAACTTTAAGCTTTTCCCATCTTGCCTAATAAAAAATCTTTTTCTCCCCGCAAAACCGCAAACGCCCATTCTCTTTTGTTGCGGAAAAATAATATTTTTATTATTTGTTTTAAGAATAGAAACGCGGCATAAAAATATATTACAATCTTTACAAAAAGATTTCCATTACGACGAGCATTTACCAAACCGTTTCGCACGTGATAATAGATATAAGAAGGAGATCCTGGCTTGGTCGATCTGGAAACTTTATGATAAATTTTTGATTTCGGAACATAGACATTTTTATATCCGGCATTTTTCACCCTTAGAGAATAATCAGCATCTTCATAATAGAGGAAATAATCTTCCGATAACACTCCGATTTTTTCAATTACTTCTCTCTTTATAAGCAACGCACACCCGGTCAAATACCCAACTTCTTTTATCTCATCATATTGTCCTTTATCAACTTCATCCAGACCGATATGTTCACCTTTATTTTTCAGCCAATTTATTTTACCGCCAGCAAACCATATTCTCTCCGGTTCACTATAATAATAGATCTTAGAACCGACAGAACCGATTTTTTCATCAGTCTCAGCCGCTTCTACTAGTTCTTTTAGGCAATCCGGATCAACGGTTGTGTCATTATTTATTAGAAAAACATAGTCTGCCCCTTTTTCCATTGCATACTTTATTCCAATATTGTTTCCTCCTGCAAATCCCAGATTCTTTCCTATCTCAATTATATCCACATCGGGAAAGTTTTCCCTAACTGCTTTTACTGAATCGTCCTCTGAACCATTATCAGCAACAACAATTTTATAATTGTCATAATTTGTCGACTGGAGAGACTTCAAACAGCTCAGAGTGTCATCTCGTCCATTCCAATTCAGAACAATAATATATACTCGTTTCTGCATATATACTCAATTTTATTAATTCACAAAAATATCTTCAATTACAACTATAATTGAATAAGAAAGCAGGATAACTACAAGCCCACCAAGTGTCCAAGTGACAATTCTTTTTCCCTGGGCTGCTTTTTGTTCATCTCCGTTAGCAGTCATATAAAGAACACCTCCGATAATTATCATCAAAAGGGCAAGACTACCAGCAATGCCAAGCAGCCATTTTAGCACGTTTTCTACTAAAATTGTAAAATCATCAGTTTCAATAGGATTAGTAATAGAAATAGAACCAGTAGATTCTCCACTGCCACTTCCTCCACCGGTTGTCGTTTCTCCTCCAGAGGTTGTGCCTACTTGAGCAACCGCTCTACATTTATGAGAAGAAGCATAATCAGTAGGACAGCTGCCGTTCGGCGTAAGCACGCCTTTCCATTCACCAGCAACATCAGCAGCAACGCTTGTACTGCTAACAGTAGAATTTAAAGTGGATCTTA
>CAZKLR010000062.1:0-2777 GCA_964553695.1 uncultured Candidatus Saccharibacteria bacterium
TGTGTGCAGTTCATTTTAATTTCTCCCTTGTTTCTTTGGTGTTGCTAAGTAGCCTACTTCGTGAAATATCGGCCCATTAGGGTCTTGCATAAAAGCAAGTTTTGACCTAGTTCCCGGCCCATTTCTAGCAGCGGAAATCATCAAAATCCTATTTGCCGGAGCCGCGCCCGTCAATCCTCCGCTAATCTTTATTTCCTTGTCTTCAAGCTCGCAAGTATCAAGAATGAGTGTTGTTTGCGCAAGCCTTGTTAGCATGGCAGAGCCTTGAACATCGCCCGAAGAACGCTCCATGCCAGCCCCGCCGCTGCCCTTTACTGTGTGACAAACTAAAATTAAAGAACAGCACCCATCTTGAACGATTGCGCAACAGTTTCTAATAAAATCAGCTTCTAATTCCCAAGAATTGCGTCCCGTAAAATCTATCTGACTCATGGGGTCGATAACCACCAATCTTGATTTTTGCGAAGCCCTTCTAAGCCAGTTTAAAACCTTGTCAGCAGTTATTTTTGGAATAACCGTTTCGCCCTTTTCGTTTTTGCAGCCAATTCTAGGGTTTTCCGTCACATTTCTCATATAGCTCTTTAATTCTTCGGCGCGTCTAGTTGCTGCCTCTGCCCTACTGGCAACCGTATCTTTATCTGCACTTATCATTCGATAATCTTTCTCAAGAATAGCTAGCATTCGCCAACTCCAAGCCTCTACGTCGTCTTCAAGCTGCAAATACGACCATGTCAAGCCTTTCTTGTGAACGTGTTCAATTATATTCATTGTTAAGAAGCTTTTGCCAGCTTTTTCGGCTCCGGCCAATACCGTAATGGTTTTCTCTCTTAGTGCATTTGTGCCAGCAGTTAGTCGATTCCAAGGAAAGCTAATTGCAATGCTTTTTCCACTCTCTTGGTCTTCCAAGCTTTTAAACATCTTGTCTAGCTGTCTGTCTGCATTGGTGATCTTTTCGGTTGAATCAATATGCTTTAATTCAAAAAGCCTGCCGCCGTGAGCTAGTGAATAAAGAGTTTTTTTGTCATCATCAAGATATAAAATGCCCGTTCGATGATAATTGTTATATTCAGGCTCAATCGGGTCGAGCGTAACACAACCGTGATATTCTTTCGGATTATGCAAAATATCTTCAACCGTAACTTCAACGCCGATATGGTCTTTTATAACGGTTATTTCAAAGTCACCAGATAAAATGCCGCCCTGATATGCTTTTTCATAAAATTGACGCATTTCTGATTTTATGTTTTCTGGCACATTTTTAAGCCTGCATTCAATATGCTCTTTTTGCTTTCGCTGTGATTCTGGTTTAATGCGCTTTTTTTCGGTTGACACCAATTCCTGATAATATTTTAATTCTTGCTGAGTTAGATTTTTTACCATAGAAGCGGTAAGTATATCGCTTTTGCCTTGAATTAAAACAGGGTCTCCGCGTTTTTGAATCAATGGACTATCACACAATGCCCCGCTTGCAAAGTCTAATCTATTCGGCTGCCACACGGTAGCGTCTACCACGCTTCGCTCAAGCATCGCCCCGCTTGCGCTTAATACAATGTTGCCATGTCCAGCAAGCCACATGCGCTGATGTATTATTTTGCCAATGCGCGGTATTTCCGTGGCCTTATCAACCGCAAAATATATTCTTTGCCCTTTTAATCCGTTAATTTGCTCATCGCCATTGAATATAAAGCTGCTGCTAGATGGATACCATATTTTAACAACATCTTTTGATTCTGGAAAAATTTGCTCAAAAATAGATAAAAAGGTTTCTTTATCAAGCCCGGTATCGTGGTCTATAAATAAAACGCCAGTGCCGCTTGACCATTGAAAATCTTTGTTTGTCCTGCTTAGATTTTCAGCGTTTCGATTCGCCTTGGTCGATATTGCCTTTGTTGCGCCAACTTGCAGACCATTTGGCACGCCATAGCATAATGCCTGATTATGCCTTAATTCGGGTAATATTGCTGCAAATTCAATCATATTGGCAACCGAAACAAGCTTGACACTACCCGCCGTCATTTGACCGCCTGAAGTTTTTATGATTTTTTCATCTTCTATGCGATATCGTTTTGTTAGATGGCTCGGTTGCTCTGAGTTAATTATGGAGAATTTAATCATTTTAATGCCTCTTGCGCCCTTTTCGCTTGTTCTCTTTTTTCTTCTGCTATTTTTTTAGCCATTGCCGCCGATGCCATTGCCGCATCGCGTTGTTTTTGCATTCCAACGGGGTCATCGATCCATAGCTGGTCTTCTATTTGCTGCTCTATTTCGCTGTTACCCCATTCTTCATCATCATTTGTCGTATATTCATCAGCCCAACACCCGCCATTAAGCCAAGTTTCAGGATTTTTTATAAACCCTTTTTTTACGGTATCGCTTTTCTTATAGGCGTTAATGCCGTCTATAAGTTCATCGTGAGTAACTTCTTCTCTCGATATTAGTCTTTCATAAATTCCAGCTACTTTTTTCTTGCCCGTTTTTTTAGGGTATGCTTGCCAGAAATCTTCAAACATAGACCGATTTTTTTTACGAATTGTATCTTGAGGTGTGCTTTCAAATAAATCGGTAGACAATATTGATTCTTTTTTTTGTTCTTTATTATGTTTTATATCTGTATCTGTATCTGTATCTGTATCTGTATCTGTATCTGTATCTGTATCTTGCTCCTGAGTTTGTCGGGATATTGTCTTAACATTGTCCCGATTTTTTGTTTTTTTTGCCGTGTATTCGTCCCTGTATTTAAGCAGGTTTGAACAAGTTATTTTAAAATTTACCCTGCC
>CAZKLR010000062.1:2787-4944 GCA_964553695.1 uncultured Candidatus Saccharibacteria bacterium
GATTTTATTAACCTCCATCAAACCCGTTACTTGGAGTTTACCCAGCAGGTTAGTCACCTTATTATGGTGACAGTAAAGCTGACGTGACAGGTAGGGTAACGGGTAGGTAACGCTACATTTATCAGATTCTTTTTCCATTTGTCGGGCAATAAGCTCAATGACCGCCCAATAAAAACCATAAGCTTCAAGGCCACCAATCGCAAGCAATTCAACAATTTTTTCATCGTCTTTTGTGGCTGTCATGTGCTTAAACCATCTCATTATTAAGCCCCCGGCTTTTTTGCATTTGTAATTTTAGATAACAAAGTTTCTTATCTCATTCTCTGAAGTTCATTGTAGAGATTGGCAATCTTTTTTTCTGCTTCTTTGTCGTTCTCAGATGTTAATGCTAGAAAAATAGCCTCAGCCATGTCTTCTGGTTCAATCATGTAATACCCGCCGTTGTTGTGCATTTCAAACTTAAATCGCTTATTGATTCTTTCCGCTGCCGCAAGTAATTCTTTTTTCGATATTATGAGCTGCATTACTCCACCTCCGAAAAAGGCAAAACATTAAACAATTCTTTTAACTTTTCATAATTTTTTCTATTCGGCTCTCCCACTCCAAGCTCCCAAAGCCGATAACCGGCCAACGATACGCCTATTTCCTTGGCTACGTCGGTTTGTGTCATGCCCTTGGCTTTTCTCAGTTCTTTTAAATTTTCCATATTAGACTCCTTTTAAATTCTTGTAACTATTCTACTACTAATTTAGCCCAATGTCAAGTTAAATTTTCAAAAAAAATACCCGCCGAAGCGGGCACATTCTAGTAAGCGAATGCAATGCAACATCCTATTTCGTCGGCAATTTTTTTTAGCATTTGCTCGGAATTGATTACAGTGTCTATAAAGTGGCTTGATGTTTCATTTTCCAGATTAGTTCTATCAAACAGTATGATGGTTGCATTGTATTGCGCCGCAACAAATTGCTTAATTATGGCTTCGTGGGTGTCTGGGGCTTCTAGCTTTACGAGATCCAAAAACTCATCTATGTCGCCAGAAGTTGTATCAAGCTCGTAAATGCCATCTATGCAAGCATGAGCAAGCCCATGACATCTTTCGCATAAAACCGTTAAATCACAAAGCCGCTCTTGCCCCCATTTTCTAAAATATTTTCTATGATGCACCTGTAAATTATCAGTGCTATTACAAAATCTACATTTTCCGTTTGCAGATTCTTTCGCAAGCCTCTTTATGATTTTCCATTCATCAGATTTTAAATATTCTTCATAACAATAATACTTTGTCATAATTTCTCCTTAAAAAATCTTGCTATCGTCGCCAAAATGCTTCATTGTTTATTCTCGACCTCTTTCCTCCACAAACTTTCTATTGCAAACGCTATCGCCTCTGTTTGCGTGCCATGTAGTTTTACCAACGCCATTAGTTTTTCGTGCGCTATTTCGCTAACCCGAATACAAAGAACTTTTTTCATATTTAATACCTCCGACAATTATTATAATATAATTTTAATATAAAGTCAAGCGATTTAACAAAATATTTTGCGCTTTCAATCTTTTGTGCTATAATCAAATAAAATACCAAAAGGGGAAACTATGAAACGATTAGATTACTCAGAAAAAAAGCAGCTCGCACTAGAATTTATTGCAAAAATCAGCGAAGGATACAGGCTCACCGGCCCGAATAAGGCATTCGATGAAGCCATGAAGGGCAAAGAGGCGGTTATCACTCAATCATGCCTTTACCAGTTCATTCGCGGCGACGAAGAGCTTTCACAAGCATACTTTAAAGCCCGCGATGAGTCGAGAAAGCGTATCATGAGCGGCGCACGGCAGCTAGGCATGGAAAAGCGAAAAGAACTGCTTGCCCTGATTATCGAGAACATGAGCAAGGGCATGAACATTCGCGGCGATACTTACCGGGCTAATGCGGTCGTTGAGGCTTGCAGAGTGCTGGAAGTGCCACTTGTTCATTGGGCTACGGTTCATCGATGGTTGAGGACTGAGCATAAAGAATTACAGGAAAGTTATCGGGCGGCTTTGAAGCAGTCAAGAGAGGTGAAATAACCATGAACAACGAAAATCTAAACCTTGAGGCATTAGACGCGGCTTTTGCTGAAATGCAGAAAAAGTATGAAACGCTGCTTGACGAATCAAGAT
>CAZKLR010000063.1:0-4922 GCA_964553695.1 uncultured Candidatus Saccharibacteria bacterium
ATTGAAGCATATATTTGATTGCCAAATATCCGCTTACAAAAGCCGAGATTACTCCGATGGCAAGCTCTGCGTTTATACCGGCAGCAAGCAATTCCGGCAATTCTTTGACCGTGGCGCCTAAAACGATAGGAGTAGCCAAAAGGAATGAAAAACGAGCGGAAGCCGTGCGGTTCAGGCCCAAAAGCAAAGCTGCGGAAATTGTCATACCGCTTCGGGACATTCCCGGTACAATGGCCAGCATCTGGAAAAGACCGATAATGAATGCGATCTTCAAAGTCATATCTTTTTCATCAAATTTCTTTTTTCCAGTTTTATCCGCATAGAAAAGAACTAATGCCCCAAAAATCAAAGTGCATCCAACCAAAATCGGATTGCGAAAAACATTTTCCGCATAATCATCAAGAAACAGACCTGCCAATACTCCCGGAATCGTAGCCAAACCGATAATTACCAGTTTATCTTCCTTGAGTTTTTTGCTATCAAAAAATTCCCTTTTGCGGTCAATAAAAACCTTGCCAAGCTGCTTCAGAAAGTATGATTTGATAAAAATCTTTTTCCAGTCTTTATAGAAATATATCAAAATCGCCAATAAAGTACCGGAGTGAAGAGCAACATCGAAAGCCAATCCTTGATCCGGCCAGCTAAATATCTTGGGCAAAACTACTAAATGCCCCGAACTCGATATTGGTAAAAATTCTCCCAATCCTTGAATAATTCCCAAAACAATCGCTTGTAACATTTCCATTTTATTTTCCTTAGAATTTTAATAAAGTATAAAGAAACGACCAGATGGCAACCGCTAAAAATATTATAAACCAAAAAATAGAACCGACAAAATAGTAAGAAAGAATTAAAAGCATGGCTCCTAAAAACACTCTGCCAAACACTAATGACATTTCATAAAAAACAGCGTACTGCAAAAAATTTTCATTCTTTCCGCCAGCACTGTAGACGTAGGTAAAATAGGGGTAAGTTATACCTGATTTTAGAGTATCCGAAAAAAAATTAATTGAGAAAATAGACCATGGAGCATGGATAAAATAGCGCAAAAAATTAACAATGGCGTAGCTTATGCCGGCCAATTTTGTCCAATAACGTTTTTTCAGTGAAGAAAACTGATCCGAAAGCTTTCCAGCATAAAGCCTGAAGACGGTAACAAAAAATAAAGCGCTCGTAGAGAGAAATCCGACTATGTGATAATCCGGCAGTGTTAGAAAGACAAAAATCGGCCACAGAACAGAAGCAACGATTTCCTCCCCGTAACCGGCAAAAGCCAACGAATCCCGCCGCGAATAATTGTCTTTGGGATTTAAGAAATTAGAAAAAGCTTCGCGATAAGAAAAATTCCCGGATTGAAATTCCCATTGCGTAAAAAACACAGGAAGCATTGAGGCAAGAGCCAGGAAAGAAACAACCGCAAAAAGTGCATTAAAACCATAAAAAGAAAGAATCAACCCTCCCAAAAGAGGACCGGCGATTCCCGCCAGGGTCTCAAAAAAAGACATCATACCGACTTCCCTTCCGCGATACCCCGAAGATCCATGAGATGCAATATTGGCATGATAAGCAACACGAAAAATAGTCTTATCCGCAATAAAGCAGAAAGCGGCAAGAAAAATCATATAAGGGCTATAAGCCAGCCCACAAAATGCCAAATAATAAGCTACTGAAAAAAGTATGCTAAATGAGATGCAGCGCTCAAAACCATAGCGGGCAGCCATTTTACCACCGAGTGGAATAACAAAAAAATACGCTAGATAAACCGCTGTATAAAAAAACAAAACAGCCCTAACGGAGCCGTAAATCTTATAAAGATAAATGGGTTCAAAGATTGCAATCATCGAAACCGCAAATTGGCGAAGCGCTATCGAAACATAAAGTTTTTCAATCGCCTTTTCCGGTTTGTGTCCCAAATACATCTCGCCTAATCTTGTCAGCATATTTTTAATCTATGAAATTCTTCAAAAAAGTTTGCAGCTTGTCTTTGCCTACCATACCCATTCTGACCAAACGAGGATGATTGACATCAGTAAGATCAATTATGGTCGACGGCAAACGTTGATCCAAGTCGCCGGCATTTATGAAAAGATCGGGAGAATGTTTCTGGCAAGCGAATATATTTTTGATATCTTCCGCCTTAAATAGGTTCGGCTCCCCTGCTAAATTAGCGCTGGTAGCAGTAATAGGAAAATCAATTCTTTCAAAAAGGGCCTTAATGAAATAATTGCTAGAAACACGCAACGCCACATTTTCCTCGCCGCCGGTCAGGACATAAGAAACAGCATCTTTCTTGCGCAATATAACTGTTATAGAATCCGGCCATATCTTTGTCAGTATTTCCTCAACCCTTGAATCTATACAAGCAACCTTCTTAGCCATAATTATGTCGCGCACTAAAATGGAAATAGGCTTGTTAGGATCCCGTTTTTTGATTTTATAAATCTTTGCGATTGCATCCTCGTTAAGTGCATTTGCACCCAGTCCATAGATCGTGTCTGTGGGAAAAACAACAACACCTCCGCTTTTCAAAACTTGCTGAGACTGTTCCAAGGATAATTTGATTGTTTCCGGATTATTAATATCCAGTTTGATTTCTTTCATAAGGTAATTTTAGCACAAAAAAAGAAGTTGAAAATATTAATTAAATTCAACTCTTTAAATTTATTTTATGCAGCAATCCTTGCTGCATTGGCAAATATTGTCTATCACTCCCATAAAGAATGCTACGAAAATTCCCACAAAAACTGGCCATAAAGTCATATCTGATATAGTGCATATTACTGCAAAAATTGCAGCAATAATTATTACAAGCACGATTATTCCCAATAATCCATATTTTATTATGAATTCATTTAATAGCTTTTGGCCGATTTGAGTTTTTAGGATACACCTAAAAACAATAAAAGGAGCAAGAAAAAAAATTATAGTATGCCCTATTAAAGCAAATTTTTCTATGTTTTTCCCTCCAAAAATATTTATTTTTTGCTTTATTATAGGACAATATGAGTTAAAAATCAACTGTCTGCAATAAAATAAAAAAGATTAATTTTGTTTTTTTTAAATTAATCTTTTCTTCCTCGTTATTATAACATCTTTTTCTATCCGGAATCGTATGGCGATACATCACAAAACAAAAAACCGAGAACGCAGCAGAAGCGATAAGAACATCTGTAAAAAATTCCACCATAGGGCATCTCACACAATTTTTGTTTTATCATAACATACCGAACTCAATTTCAAAAGAGAAAAGATATTTTTTTGTTAAAAACTATAATTACAATTTGTCTCAATTCCTTATATATTCCAGCATTGCCAGTACAAAAGCAAACGCTAGACTGAAAATGAAACACCAAAAAAATACTATGTCTCCTGATCCTCCTAAGCCCAGTAATAAACAGAATAACTAAGCTAATACACCTACCCCTATTCCCGAGATGGCTAGTCGGAAAATATTATCAAGTATAACTAGATAAAGTTCTTTGCCGCTGCAACTGCAATATGTATTATAATATTCTTTACTTTCTCGATTCTTGCCTAAAAGAAAGTCGAGAATTATATCTATCCATTTTACAATATTCGGTTCTTTTGTTGGCTCCATTCCGAAATCTCCTTTTATTTTTTCTTGAACAATAACACTAATATTAAAAAGATCAAGCCTAAGAAGCTTAATCTTTGTTATTTTTTTACCGTCCTTCTTCCTTTATTTAATAACTGTCCCCTGGAATTTCTCACCATTCAAATATTTCTCCAAATTTTTGAATTTCTTGCCATTAAGAATTGCTACCTCCAGTCCAAGTTTCTCCGCTTCGCGGCTGGCGATCGGATCGAAAGGCTTACTCATTCTCGGTTCCCATTTGTCGCCGACAATCTTACGAAATTCCGCCCAAGTCGTTTCTTTGATCTTCTTGGCATCCGAAAATTCGCGCGGATCTTTATCATAGGCATAATCAATATTGGAAAGGTTGGCGATTTTTTTAATTTTATAAGTATTGGCAAGGTATACAGCATCATAATCGCTTGACCACCCCGGCTCATAGCCTGCACCGACAATGATCGGCTTTCTCGTTACGACTTTTTCATATGGATTGATGACAACTTCTTCGTACGCAAGTTTCCCAAACAGCAGACGCAACAATTGGGCATTATAACGGGTTGCGTGGATACCGAGCCAGTCAAGCTCATTATTTGTCATAGACCGTACTTTCTGCGCTGCCTGGTTGTATTTGCGGTTCACACCACCACCGCCGCACACGATCACGAACTTGTCGCCCTGTTCCGTGCGTTTGGTAATAAGCTCGATAAAGCTCTTCAAAAATTTGTGGTCCACCTCTTCCGGACAAATCAATGATCCTCCAAGAGACAGGATATAAGTGTTTCCTTTCTTCATATCAGTGTTTTTTATTATGATGTTGAGTTTATTAACTTTTTATAATTTAGCATAATGAAAAAAATTGAGCAATGATGAACAACAAATATTCCGTAGCTACACTTGATAAATCAGTCAAAATGGTTATTATTTATAAAAAACAAGAAATCGAACAGGAAGTGAGAATATAAGCCAAGATGGAGAAACAACCATACTCTGCACCACAGCCCTTATGCTATTTATGCTTATGTTATTTGGGCTAGGTTTTCCCGATAAACTATTTGAAACAGGTAACTTCAGGATAGAACTTGCGCCCTTGTTTGTATCGGTCAGTGTCCTTATGGGCATTGCTGCATGGAAAAATCGTTAAAAAAGACGAAATAAAGTTCGTCTTATTTTTTATTGTTATTTTCTAAGTCCAATGTATTTGATACCTTCGGAAACTCTGCCTTTTATCAATTCATCAAAAACCTTTTCAATATCTTTAAGTCCGATATTGCGGCCGCCAAGACCGTAGATATAGTTCTGCAGCTTCGGACGCTTAATTAGATTATAG
>CAZKLR010000064.1:0-1131 GCA_964553695.1 uncultured Candidatus Saccharibacteria bacterium
AATTCCAACATGCTTAGTATCCGTCTCCTCATTAATCATAAACACTAAATCACCTGTCTGTGCTTCGCTAAAATCCACAGCAATACCCATCTTTTTCTGATCCCAGGAATGTTTAGGTAAAATGATATCAAAAACATTCTTATAAACTTGCTGGACAAGGCCGGAGCAATCCAATGCCTTATCTGATTTAGCCCCTAGAATATAAACTGTTCCCAAATATTTTTTTGCCTCGGAGATTATTGTTTCTCTTTCTTTATCAACAGTAATTAATTCGCCAGGCTTGGCAAAAAACCCTCTTTGCCATTGTTCTTTCAAAGATTCTTTTTTAAAATCCACCGCGTCACAATTTATCCACCCTAAAGTCATATCTTTCTGCTGCACAAGCAGCTGATCGCTTTTTCTCAAAATCACTCTAAGGATTTCTCCTTGTTCGGCTTGAGACGATCTGATTCTTTTTAAAATTTTATCATTAATAATGGCATTTTCCACAAACCGCGATTTCAACTCCGCAAAATCTTTTTGCACAGTTGCCCACCCAATTTCTTTACCAGGAATATCGCTCAAAACATTTATCTCATCTTTTATATTCTTTTCACTTATTTCTCTTGCTTTCAGCAGGACTTCCTCCTTCTGTTTTTCTGTCAAAACATCGCCACTAATAACAATTTCTCTTTCCTTTTCTTCAACACTTAAATCAAAAACTGCAAAACCATAATTTTGCTCATATTTTTTGCGTAATTCCAAAATGATATTTTCTATACGTTGCATCTTTACAAAATTCTATTTTTTCAGAACCTTCCCTGCCAATTCCCCCGTATGTACACCCGCATCAATCACCAACTTACCATTTATTATCACATATTCAATTCCTTGCGAATATTGGTAAGGGTTCTCATAACTGGCTCGGTCAATAACCGTTTCCGGATCAAAGATTACGATATCTGCAAAATATCCGCTTTGCAAAAGTCCTCTTTCTTTGATTCCTACTTTTTGCGCCGGCTTGAGAGTCATTTTATTAATAGCTTGCTCAAGAGTCAAAATTTCTTTCTCCCTGACATATTCGCCAAGAATTTTAGTAAAAGAACCAAAGCATCTTGGATGTACCAGCTCGCCAGTTCTGGCATACTCCTT
>CAZKLR010000064.1:1231-4884 GCA_964553695.1 uncultured Candidatus Saccharibacteria bacterium
AAAACAATATAAAGAACTGACCCGGTTGTATCATAAGGATATATGTCAAAATCAATATTTATTCCCTCTTCATTGGCAATATCAATCATCTGAATTGCTCTTTCCATATCAGGCCAATATTTTTCTCCCAGCGCCTTAAAATGAGAGATTTCAATAGAAACTCCGGTCTGCCTGCCAATTTGAATTGTTTCGTTTACACTGGGCAAAAGCTCTTCCGCTTCACCTCGAATATGGCTGGCATAATAAGCATCGGCAGATTTTAGTATTTCGGTAAGATACTTTATTTCATCGCTTCCGGCCATTTTGGCATGAGAAAAGACTAAACCGGTAGACATGCCAAAAACTCCTTCTTTCAAACTATCGTAAAGCATTTTACCCATCATCTTTATTTCTTCTTCCCTAATCTTTCTAACCTCATCGCCTAGCAATCCTCTTCGCAGCGTTTCATGTCCTACCAAAGTCCCAAAATTCAACCCGATTTTTCTCCGCGCTATTTCTTCAAAAAATTCCGATGTCCTTCTCCAGTTTATATTAACATTGTCTATATTAACCCACTTTCTTATCGAATGAACAGAATCCTGACCCAAAATCGGCGCCACCGAAGAACCGCAATTCCCTCCTATAACAGTCGTCACCCCTTGCATTACCTTGCTGTCCAATCTTGGCGAAGTGACAATCGTCCAAAAACTGTCAGAGTGATCCAGTATATCAATAAAGCCCGGACAAACAATTTTACCCTTTGCATCTATCATTCTTTTTGTCTGCACATTATCGGGCAATTTTTCAATGGTATTAATCTTATTGCCCTCAATAGCGATATCGGCCTCTACTCTTCCAGATTCGGAGCCATCAATCACCAAACCATTTTTTATTACTAGATCAAACATAACATTTTGCTAATACTATTATTCTATTTTTATTATACATTCTTATTTTGTTTTTTTCAATTTTTGTAAATAAGCAACAAAATTTTTTAAATAACAAATTAGAAAATATAAGCTCCTCTTCCCAAGAGCCCCAGCACAAGCCCGATAGCACACATAAAATAAGAAATAATCCAAAAACGCATTACGATTTTTGACTCCGGCCAACCCTTTGCTTCAAAATGATGATGAATAGGAGCACTTAAAAATACTTTTTTGTGCCTTATTTTTTTAGACAAAAGCTGAATAATGACAGAAAGCGATTCAACAACGAGAATAAATCCTACAAAGGGCAATATCAAAAAAGAATCTGTCAACATGGCAATCGTTCCCAATGTCACACCCAGAGCCATTGATCCGGTGTCGCCCATAAAGAATCTTGCAGGATGAATATTAAACCAAAGAAAAGCCAAAAGAGTTCCTATTATCGCAGAACAAAACATTGCGAGCTCCACCTTTCCCTGTAAGAATGCTATAGCCGCAAAAACGCACATGGCAGGAAAAATAACGCCGCCTGCAAGCCCATCGAGTCCGTCCGTCTCATTAAGAGAAAAAGAAGTTGCCACGATAATAAATATAAAGAGCGGGATATACCAAATCCCAATTACAAGATCGCCAAAAGCTGGAATGTGTATCGTATCCCAACCTAATCGGAAGTAAAACCAATAAGCTCCTATAACCGCGACAAAAAGATAAAGAAGCAACCGATCTTTCATACTGAGTCCGCCGCCTTTGGGGCCGATATGAAAAACACCCATCAAGTCATCAAGCATTCCCACGATGGCAGCAAGCACCATAAGCCCGATCGGAAGCAATGTTTCCTTTCTGTTTAAAAAATCCAAAGACTCAAAAATGCTGATATGAGTTAAAGAAGAAAGCAGAGAAAATACAACAGCCAGAACTAGCACAACACCCCAAATCATAATTCCTCCCATAGTTGGAGTGCCTTTCTTCTTGGCATGTAGCGCAGTAAAAATCGGAGTATCGCCCTCTGCCCTGATTTGTTTTCCAATTTTATATTTGTATAAGAAATGGGAAAGAACGGGTGTAAATGCCATTGCAACAGAAAAAGATATTACACAAATACCTATTACCCTCACAATTTCATAAACACTAGAAGAACCTTGAAAACCAAGCATAGGCCTTTTTTTAGCGATTTAACTTTTTTATGCTAACATCCAAGAATCTTTTGTCAATCAAAAAGACAGACAAAAAAATTCCCATACTATCTATTATCACATCTCCGGCATTCCCGCTCCTTCCATATACGAACGTTTGATGATACTCGTCGGATGAAGCAAAAGTAAAGGCAAAGAGCACGGCATAGAACAACGCCCTTCTTCTTCCCATATTCAAAGAAGCTGCACGGAAGAACAAAATTGTTAGAAATGCAAATTCAGTAATATGAGCAATTTTGCGAAACAGCAAGTCCAAGTAATTAGGAAGTTCTGAACGCAAACTGGGAATAGAAGACAGATAATAAATTAATGCGCACCATAAAAATACCGGAAACCAATAAAAAATAACTATTTTAACTTTTTGATTTAACATATTTTTTTATAAATCATAAAAAATTTCACATATTATTCCGAGCAAAAAAATCACTATCATTAAAAAAGAAATTTCTTTGGATATATTGATTTCAAAAGCCGGCTTCTGCTCCCCTTTAGTTTTTGCATTATAAAAAATCAAGATTATTAAAATCCCAACAAATCCGCCGGTAATGCTTCCGGCAAAACTAATTATCTCTATAAAATCCCTAAAGCCCAAAATAAAAAATAAAAAGGGAGGGAAAGAAGCCAAAAACCAAGCTAAGTTTTTATTGATTTTATAATCGCAACAAAACATCTCCCTGAGACCTATTGCTGATACCAAATAGGAAGTAACCACAGCCAAAAAACCCAAAATAAAACCGGAAGTAATAACACCGTCTCCGATAAAATGACTAAGACCCATGAAAGATTCCTCGGAAGTGGCGCTGCCGGTAACGCCCAAAATGGCTGCAATAAAAACCATATAAACACAAGTATAAACAATCGTTCCGAGAGAAATTACCTCTTTAATTCTTGACTGTTTTTTTGTAACAATATATTCCAGCTCAGGTATTGCCGTGCTGGCGCTCAGCGAAAAAAGAATCATTCCAAATGGCAAAAAAAGCTGAGACAGATTACCGGCGGTATAATAATTATTAAAATTTATATATGGAGCGCTTCTAAAAACCACAGCACCCATCACGAGCAGCAAAAGCAAAACCATCCAGGATTCGATTATACTGAAGAAATTTAAGTTAAAATAAGTAGCAATAGAGACAAAAATAAAAATAGCCGTACCATATATAAATTCGTTACCTCCCAAAACGCCGGAAAGCAATGAATTCAAAAAAACTCCGCCAAGAATTATATAAACTAAGTTGCCTGTATAAAGAGAAAGAAATGAGATGAAAGCTGAAAATCGCCTTCCATGATCACCTAAATATTTGTGAGCATAACCAATAAGCCGACATTTTTCTTTCGTACGCAAACTTATCTCTCCATACATCAGATTCAAAACAAGAGTTAGCGCTCCCAACAAAAAAATCATTGCCATTATAGGAAAAAATCCTATCTTGGCTGCCATATACGGAAGCCCAAAAGTCCCCGCTCCGATTGCCGTCCCTATAAGCGTAGTAGCAGCTAATAAAAATTCCTTATCAATTAATCTATCTTTTTTCAACATTTTCTGAATTTATAT
>CAZKLR010000065.1:0-4628 GCA_964553695.1 uncultured Candidatus Saccharibacteria bacterium
GCCTGCCGAGAGATTATTCGCTAACTTCTTCCGCTTAGACGCAAAACCGATTTTAATAAGCCGAAAAATTTTTCGATAATCCGCATCCGGATATTTTTTGCCGATATTTTCAATCTTTAAAATCGCTGAATCAACTTTTGGCGCCGGATAAAAAGAATCGCTTCCGACCGTTCGCATTGTCTTGGGATTGCCATACAGAAGCACGCTAAGCGCCAAAATGCTCATATCTCCTTTGCTCGCACAAATCCTTTCCGCAACTTCCTTCTGCATCAAAAGCACCATCGAGTCCGGCATTGTTTGAGTTTCAAGAAAAAGTTTTATGATAGGCGAAGTAATATAATAGGGGATATTGGCGACCAGTTTATATTTTGTTATTCCGCGCGTTTTGAAAAAATCAGGGAGATCTATCTTCAAGATATCGTCATTAATAATTTCAATATTAGAATTCCCGCCATATTGCTTCAAAATCTCTTTACGCAGAAATCCGCTCATTTTTTTGTCTTTCTCAATAGCAATCACTTTCTTACATTTGGATGCAAGCGCGAAAGTCAGCACTCCCATTCCGGGACCGATCTCAACTGCCACGTCATCCGGACCGAGTTCCGCCGCAGCTATTATATCTTCCAAAACTTTTTCATCAATCAAAAAATTCTGCCCTAGACTCTTCAAGACTTTAAGATCTTCTTCGCGAAGCGCTTTTTTAATTTGTTCAATAGAAAGCATAATTCTTAATAATTTATAAGTGCAAAATTAGAACTACTGAAAGAAAACTAACAACAGTCAAAAATCATTGCCCGGTTTAATATTTCAAATACTTTTCTTCGTAAAAATCGTCCAGATAACTATAACCCTGACTGTCTCTTTCGACAAGGTGGTGGGGGATATCGCCAATAAATCGCGATTCAATATTAGACTGAATAGAGCCAAAAATCCGGCGCGTTCTGGCGCAAGTAAGATAAAGATAGCGTTTGGCGCGCGTCATTCCGACATAGCACAGCCGGCGCTCTTCCTCCATCTCGCTTTCATCAGACAAACTTCGTCCGTGCGGAAGCAAACCCTCTTCCATACCGACCATAAAAACTGCCGCAAACTCCAGCCCCTTGGCCGCATGCAAAGTCATCAGCGTAACCGCCTCGCTCGTTTCGTCCAAATCATCAACATCACTTACCAGCGCCACATCTTCCAAAAACGCCCTCATTCCTTCCTCAGCCGGCAATTCCTTATATTTTTCAATAGCACTGAAAAGCTCGCGCACATTTTCCCAGCGGCTCTCTCCTTCGTCAGTTCCGTCCTTGATATAATTCTCATAATTGATTTTTTCCAAAACATATTCCAAATATTGATCGGTTTTCTCCTCAGCTGCCTTCTTTTTTAAATCAACAATGAGTTCAGCAAAAACCTTAAGCCTTATAATTTTGTCTTTGGTAAGTTCTTTGCCTTGATAGTTAAGAATCGTCTGCACAAAGTCCATTTCATTTTTCCTCATCTCTTTCAACACTTTGTCCAGCGTCGCCTTGCCGATTTTGCGGGCCGGAATGTTTATAATTCTTTCCAGGCTGGCCGCATCGCTCGGATTTTGGACAAAACGAAGATAGGCGAGAACATCTTTAACCTCGCGCCGGTCGTAAAACTTCGTGCCGCCTACAATTTTATAAGGCACTTGGAACTGCAAAAAAGATTCTTCGATGGAGCGCGATTGGGCATTGGTGCGATAAAGTATTGCCACATCGTTAAGCCCCACTTTTTCCTGACCGTCCATTCCGCGATTCAGCTTGGCAATTTCGCCGATGATAAATTCCGCTTCGCCTTTTTCATTGGCTGCTTCGTAAACCTTTATCGAATTGCCGCCCTTTTTATCGGTCCAAAGTTTTTTCTCTTTGCGGTTGCGATTTTTGGCAATCACCGCATAAGCAGCGTCTAGAATATTTTGAGTAGAACGATAGTTTTGTTCCAGCAAAATAGTCCTGGCCTCGGGATAATTCTTTTCAAAATCCAAAATATTTTGAATATCCGCGCCGCGCCATTTATAAATACTCTGCCAATCATCTCCCACCACGCACAAATTACGGTGTTTTTTGCTCAATAAATCCACCAACTTATATTGGGCATGATTGGTATCCTGATATTCGTCCACCATCACAAAATGAAACCGGTCTTGGTATTTTCCCAAAACTGCCGGCTTTTCCGTAAAAAGTATGGTGGTTTGCATAATTAAATCGTCAAAATCCAGTGCCGCGCACTCCATAAGTCTTTTTTGATAAACAGCATAAACCTTAGCCACATTCTCCAAAAAAGGGCTGTTGGCCATATTCATAAGCTGCTCGGCGTTTTTAAGCTGATTTTTAGCATCTGAAATAGCGCTATGGACCGACCGGGGATTCATTTGCTCTGTACTTAAGTTAAGCTCTTTCATTGCGTTTTTCACCAGGCTCAACTGGTCTTCACTGTCATAAATAACAAAATCACGCTTCAAGCCTAAGCTAGGAGCATCTTCCCGCAATATGCGCACACACAAACTATGAAAAGTGCCTACCAAAGGCAAAGCGCTGTTATTAAAATATGACACGAAAGGATCATTGAAACTTGAAGATTTTTGGCTTGTATTAGCCGCCAAAAGCCCGCTAACCCGAGACCTCATCTCGCTGGCCGCTTTATTGGTGAACGTAACCGCCAAAATATTTTCCGGCCGTACTCCTTTTTCTCGGATCAAATAGACGATTCTGTGAGTTAAAGTCTTTGTTTTTCCAGAACCTGGACCGGCAATAATCAGCACCGGACCTTCCGTCTTCATTACCGCTTCCTTTTGTTTTGCATTTAAATCTCTTAACATCTTTATATAATGGTTATTTTTACACTTCATTATAACAGAGAAAATAATTTGAGAGTAGGGAAAATCTAAGATTTTAATGCCCAGGCTTTACATAATAAAGAACCACAAAATAATCAATTCCACTCGTCCCACATTTAAATTTGACAAAAAACTTGACTTTATACATAATATTAATTTCGTTGACACCTCTCCGACCCCATGCTAGATTGTAATCAGAGAATTTAATTATTAATTTTAGCTTTCCGCTGATTGGGCTAAGAGATTGAGACGCAAAGAGGAAATTAAGATCCGGCTGGTGACCATTAGGCTGAAAGTTTGAAAGAAATAAAACAATTAGTACAGAACACACAAAACCGAAAGAAAAGCAAGATGCTGAAATTTCGCTAGAAATCGCAAGAACCCACAGTCTAACCGGGAACTTGGTTTGTAGTATTTTTGGTTTTACAAGAGGCCATGTAACTGCGTTATCAGTGGTTTTTTTATTGTCTTTTGTAACAGCATCAAACTTAATGATTTCGGACTATAACTTCCAAAAAGGAAGTATTTTGCTTGGTTATCTGGACGGAGAAGGCAGCAACTATGACAGTGATGGAAACATTATTGTTACCAGCGGCGTCGTCAATGCCGAAGAAAATCAGGCAATTGAAGACAGCACTACCAATCTTACAAAAGTCGCCAGTGCCGACACTAGTTTTTGGGGAACTGTAGCTCAAAGCGCCTCGCAAGAGGAAGAAGAAGTTGAAGCTCAAACAATTTCAACAAACCAGACTGAAAAAGTAGACTTCGCACCTATGACGGTGCAAGGCAACTTCTTAGTTTCTCCTTCGAGTTTCTATGAAGAAGACTCAGAAGAACAAAGATACGGAATCACCAAATATACTGTTCAAAATGGAGACACTCCAAGTTCTATCGCAACCTCTTTTGGCATTTCCTTATACACCGTTCTCTGGGCAAACGATATGAAAGTCGGACAATACATCAAACCTGGACAGGTTCTTGATATTCTGCCAATAACCGGAGTCAAACATATCGTAGCTGCCAACGATTCGATAGGAGCAATTGCAACAAAGTACAAAGCAGACGTTCAGGAAATTATCCTTTTCAACGAACTTCCAGCTGACGGAAAATTGACCGCAGGAAGAACTTTGATTATTCCAAACGGAGAAAAGGAAAAACCTGTAGAAGAACCGAAACCGGTAACAACCAGTACCAATCAAAGCACAGTTGTTTCCTCTAGCAAATATGTTGCTTCTGGTAACGTCAAAAAGGGACACAGTTTCCCATATGGACAATGTACTTGGTATGTTTCAACCAGAACCTATGTTCCATGGGGCGGAAACGCCAAAGCTTGGCTAGTTAATGCCGCAGCCTATGGCTACGAAACAGGCAGAACTCCGGTTGCAGGAGCAATTGTAGTAACCACCGAACACAGAATCTACGGCCATGTCGCTTACGTTGAATCAGTAAGTGCGACTACCATTACCCTTTCAGAAATGAACTATGTCGGATGGGCAAGAAAGAGTGTTAGAGTCCTTCCAAAAAACAGTTCTGTTATCCGTGGCTACATTTATCCAAAAAGTTAATCAAAGCTTCAATTAATACAAAAACGGAAATTCACCCTTTCCGTTTTTTTGTTGTCCGATAAAAATAAAATAAATATTCTGCACAGATTTAATTCCGGAAATTTATAAATAACAAGAGCTCAAGATAAACTCCGTTATTACGAAATAATACTCAATTATTATTGACAAAACAGCAGGAAAAGCTAAACTAAAATAGTATTTTGGGTTCGTAGCTC
>CAZKLR010000066.1:0-1109 GCA_964553695.1 uncultured Candidatus Saccharibacteria bacterium
ACCCCGCTTATTTCCAGAAAATTGTTTGCAAAATAATCATTCAAATAAAATCCGGGAAATATATTTTCGATTTTGACAGAAAAAGAAATGGATAGAATGTAAGAGAAAATCAAAGTTACCGCGCATCCCAAAGCTCCGAAAATTGCCCCTTCAATGATAAATGGCAGTTTGATATACCAATTGCTTGCACCCACCAGCCGCATAATCTCGATTTCTACCCGATGTGAATACATTGCCAAACGGATCGTATTAAAGGCAATCAGGATACTTATGAGAACAAAAAGCAATGTGAGCCCGCTTATGCTATTTCGAACATTGTTAAGAGCTTTCGAAAAATTATCAATTACAGTTTTATTTTCTTTGTAATCAACCTTTTTGATAATTGACTTATAATTATCGTTGCTGCTGATATAGTTGTCAATAATTTCATATTGATCCAGCATTTGAGTTTTGACGTTCAAAACTGCAAAAAGCGGATTTTCTCCCAGCTCTTCAATGCTGTCATTAATATATTGTTCATCTTTATGAGCTTCCTGAAAATTCCGCAAGGCCTCATCTTTGGAAACGTAAGTAACGCTCTTCACCTCACTCATAGATTCCAAATCTTTTTTCAGATCAAGTATTTTTTCCTCACTGGCATCATCCTGAAATTGAATGGAAACATCGATTTTATTCTGAAAAGACTGCAAAGTATAACTGCCGACTGCATCAATCGCCAAACTCACAGAAACGGTAAAAAGAGCTATAACGATGATAATAATAGTCGCCATATTGAGCCAGATATTCCTCGTAAGATCTTGAAATGCTGACGTCGTAAGCCTCTTGAAACTTCTACTCCAAAACATCATTTTTTATTTTTAGAACTGATAAAATTATATTATGTATTTTCCTTTATCGAGCTGGTCTTTTGCAATTCTGCCTCCATCAATTGTTATAACTCTTTTGTTTACCAAGTTTACAATTTCCCTGTTGTGAGTCGCCAAAATGACAGTCGTGCCATATTGGTTGATTTTGGTCAAAAGCTGCACAATATCCCACGTATTCACCAAATCCAAATTGCCCGTCGGCTCGTCCGCAACAATTATATCCGGCCGATGAACCAATGCGCG
>CAZKLR010000066.1:1209-4614 GCA_964553695.1 uncultured Candidatus Saccharibacteria bacterium
AGTAGATTTTCCAGCACCACTCTGTCCGACAATTGAAACAAATTCCCCTTCTTTGATTTCAAAATTTACATCCCGAAGAGCAACTCCCTGCTGATTATTATATTGTTTGGAAACATTTTCAAAAAGTATCATCTTTATCTCTTATTTTTATTTTCTTACTGTTATTTTTCTGTTTTTATCTTAAAAACCTTGCGTTGACTGTATTCCGCAACTTTACCATTATTCCATTGTTGAACCGGCCTCAAATATCCGACCACCCGTGAATAAACTTCACATGGCTGTTCAATCAGACACTTCGGGCAAGTAAAGTGTTCGCCTGACAGATAACCATGAATAGGGCAAACGCTGAAAGTTGGAGTCAAAGACAAATAAGGAAGAGAATATTTCTCAAAAACCTTCTTAATAATAAGTTTTGCCTCTTTACCGCTCGAAAGCCTCTCTCCCACAAAACCATGCAAAACTGTTCCGCCGGTATATTTGGTCTGCAAAGGATCCTGAAGTTTTACGGCTTCAAATAAGTCATCGGTATAACCGACCGGCAATTGGGTAGAATTAGTATAATATGGCTCTGTAGGAACAAGCTTTTCTGCCGATCCTTTTCTTTCTTTCACTTTTGCTTTTGTCATAGTTTTAAAATTATGTTTTAAAATTATCTGGTCTGAACAATTTTATCTGATATCTTTAATAAGCTAATTTAAAAACTCCCTTAGAATTTCATTATACATCAAAAATTTATTTTATGATAGTTGTATTTTTGCCGGTTTTCAAGCAACGTTTAGCTCCTTAATCTCGCCTCGATAAATTCTTCAATTTCACCGTCCAAAACCTCTTCTGTTTGCGCTGTTTCCAGCTTGGTACGATGATCTTTCACCATTTTATATGGATGCAGGACATACGACCGGATTTGGTTTCCCCACTCCGCCGATTTATATTCTCCGCGCAAATTCATCTTTTCCTTTTCTTCTTCCTCTTTTTTCAACGTATATAATTTCGAACGCAGCATATTCATCGCCTCCTCTTTATTTTGCATCTGGCTTCGTTCATTCTGGCAGGCCACCACAATTCCCGTAGGAATGTGGGTGATCCGCACCGCCGAATCAGTCTTGTTGACGTGCTGTCCGCCCGCTCCTGATGATCTATAAGTATCTACCCGAATATCATCTTCTTTAATTTCTATCTCGCTATTATCTACAATTTCCGGCAGAACTTCAACTGACGCAAAAGAAGTCTGTCTCAAATTATCAGCATTGAATGGAGATAATCTCACCAACCGATGCACTCCCGCCTCATTCTTCAAATATCCATAAGCATACTTCCCTATCACTTTAAAGGTTGCGCTTTTAATTCCCGCTTCCTCGCCTCGTGAATCCTGGATTATATTAGTCTTATAGCTCTTTCTCTCGGCATATCGGAGATACATTCTAAACAACATTTCAGCAAAATCCTGCGCATCCACCCCGCCGGCACCGCTTCGAATGGTTATAATTGCATTGGCCCCATCATGCTCTCCGCTCATATAAACCTGAAATTCATTTTTGGAAAAAGTTTTTTCAATTTCAGCCAAATTATCCTGAACTTCTTTTTGAAGATCCTCGTCATTCTCTTTTTCAGCCAACTCAGCCATCTCCGCCAGACCGGCAATATCATCTGCAATTTTTTTCCAAAAAATAACCGTTTCCTTACATTGCTCAATTTGCTGCATTATTCTTCCGGCTTTCTGCGGCTCGTTCCAAAAACCCTCTTTTTGACTTTCTTTTTCCAATTTCTCCAACTCTTTTTCCTTGTGAGCAAGGTCAAAGACGGTCGCTTAGGACGGCGATTTTCTCGTTCAATTCCTCAATTTTTTCTATAGTTTCTTTCATAAAAATATTATAGCACAGAAATAAAATTATAAAAAAAAGAAAGGTCCTTAAAAAATAACGGACCTATAATTTAACTTTGTAAGATTATCGATATTATCTTTTTTCCAGAACAATATCATATTCCCCGGGTTCAGGATTTCTTTCTTTTATCTCACCTCCAAATAGTTCTCTTCTTTTTCCTCCTGTTCCTTTTGCTTCTTTGCAAGAAATTGTGAATAGAGACTCAATCTTTTTGTAAGCCTCTTCTTTTTTTACTCCTGCGACAATTTCTTGGGCAATCTGTTCTCCCTGAACAGTAGCCAATATCGCTTGTGAACAGGATATTTCTAGGATTCTTTCCAATCTCTGCCTATCAAGACAGGCACAGATGGAATTAATCTCTTCTTCTAGACTTTCCTTCCCCAAGGAAAAGTCTTTTTTGTTTAAATCTGACATTTTTTCCACTCTCCATGCTTTTATCGCTTCCAAAATATTACTGAAAGCGATTCTATACAATAACACTTACTCCAGTTTTAGTCAATTTTTTAATCCCTTACAATAAAAGAAAAACCAGGAATCTAAACTCATCCTTAATTATTCTAAGAGAATGTACAACAAGCGCTAAAAAAACAGCTTATAAAAAACTGCTTCGTTGGAGCCATCTGTCGGGGTCGAACCGACGACCTACGGTTTACGATACCGTCGCTCTACCAACTGAGCTAAGATGGCCAATAAACTAAAAATGCCAAGAACAAATCTCGCACATTTATATTATATGCTATTAAAAGATAGGTCAAGACTGAATATTTCTGATCATAATTGCCCCTTAATCTCCTTTTCAAACCTCTTAAAAAACTCAGTCATGTATTCATGTCGCTCTTTAGCAATTTTCTTTCCTGTTTTCGTAAAAATTCTTGATTTTATCTTCTTCAAGGTGAAATAATATTCCAAAAGAGCCGAATCCTTTTTGGAATAGCTATAATCCTTAGCCTCTTTTAATAATCTCTTTTCATTTCCAGTATAAAGACAGCAACTACCCGCCCCGCCAGCAAACAAAAAATCTCGCGCCACACCGACAGCACCTACAGAATCAAGCTTATCTGCATCAAACAGAATCTTCGCCTCAATCGTTTCAGGCCTATGATTATTCCTGTTTCTATGAGACAAAATACAATGCAAAATATTTTCTTTTACATCTTCGGACAAATCATATTTTGACAATATTTTTTTCGCAAGTTCTGCTCCCTTTTCCGCATGATCAACTTTGCCTTTGGTTTCCATATCTTCTTTTCTGCCGATATCATGCAAGTACACAGCCACTTTCACAATACCAATATCCGCTTTTTCTTCCTTAGCAATCTTAATAGCCAAATTATACACCCTTTCAACATGGCTCCAATCATGGCATGCTGAAGCTCCAACAAAATATTTTTTAGCTTCGAATCTTATCTCTTCGATTATCTCTTTGTTTACCTGCATATAATTATCTAAATAGTTGAGCGGATAACGGGAGTCGAACCCGTCTCTCAACCTTGGGAAGGTCGCATAATACCGATATACTATA
>CAZKLR010000067.1:0-4553 GCA_964553695.1 uncultured Candidatus Saccharibacteria bacterium
AGGACACCGCGCCAAGCTGGAAAGGCAAGATGTCAAAAATCTCAATGTATGAGGGGATGGAGGTGAGTTTAGATAAATTTATCTATTTCGACAGCGAGCAAATCCCGTTAGCCGATCAGATAGACAAGGTTCGTGAAGTGGTGAAGCGGCGCGATATTAAACTGGTGATCGTGGATAGCGCGTCCCTGGCAACCGGGGACAGTACAAGCGACGAAAAGGCGACGGTAAGGCTTATATCGGCATTAAAGACACTAAGATCAACTATCTTGCTTATTGCCCACCAGCGCAAGAACGACGGCGATAAAACACCTATCGGGTCAATCCAGTACGAGAATCAAAGTCGTAACGTATGGAACATCAAAAGTCAGCCGGACGACAGCAACCAAACGATACTTCATTGCGCTTGTAGCCATACGAAAGCGAACAACACTTTCTTACGGCGCGAACCGGTCGGATATCGGATTGAGTACACAAATGAGGCGATCAATATTCAGTCCGAGAGTGCAAAGGGATATTTCGGAGAAAAATTTGCGATCAAGGATAGGATTGCCGATCTATTAAAAATCACTCCTGATGGGCTGGACAATAAAAGAATTGCGTTTGAGCTTGGGCTTGATGAAAGTGAAGAAAAAAAGATTAATGTTCATCTCTCGCAAGGGAAAAAACAAGGTAGATTTCGAAATGAAAAAGGCAAATGGTTTGCGATATAAATATCTTGACAAAACTTCAGTTAAGGGGGCGAAATATATTGAGCTTAAAGTTAAGGGGGCTTAACTATACTACTTTTAAAATTTGTCAATATAAAAATAAGGCTAAATTTTAAAAGTTAAGGCCTTAACTAACCCTTAACTAACAGCCCCAGTTAATACCTCCCCCCTCTCTTATAGAGGGGGGGTTAACTGGGGGATAAATAAATAAAAAAATGGAAATAACTTATTTGGGGATTGTTAACGATGAAGAATGGGGAGAACCAACGGCAATTTATGAAATTGATTTAAAGATAGCGGACAACGGAGTGTATTCCGTAAAACCATTCTTAATGCGAATATCTTTGGCAATGATGGATTTAGACGATTTAAGATCACGTCAAATTTTAGCAAAAGCGGAAATAAAAAAAGGAGAAGAAATGATAATGAATGAATTAAAAACTTTGAAAAATTAATTAATGACCAAAATCAACCAGATCAAAAAACTAAAGGCCGAACTGTTTGATCTCTATGATCTCCGATCAATGGCAACCACAAACGCGGAGTATTTCGAGGCCCGGCGGCTAATCGAGGCCAAACTGCAAGAGATCGAGAATATATCTATTTTCGCTTATGAGCCATACCAAGCCTAAGCTCATCTGCAAAACCTGCCAACACTTTCGCCCCACGAAAAAGGACGAAGGAGAGTGTAAGCAATTCCCTAATTTCATAGCAAAGGAAAAGGGAAAGTGTGGATATTTTAAAGAAACCTACGGCGTGGAGGTGGATAGGATCGAGAGCAAGTCAGCAAAAATAACTTTAGAGAATGAAGCATCTTGACCTTTTTAGTGGCATCGGCGGTTTCGCCATCGCAGTTGAAACGGTATGGCCGGAAGCCGAGCATATCTTTTGCGATAACGATAAGTTTTGCCAGCAAGTTTTGTTGAAAAACTTTCCAAACAGTGTTATAATTGGAGATATAAAAGAACTAACCAAAAAAACATTATGGAAAGAATATGCTCGCGTTGTGGCAGCAAAACAGGATTTACAAAATCAGACGAAAAAAGAAAATGGCAAGGAGGATATTGCCAAAAATGCAAAAGTCAACATAACAAAGAATGGCGACAAAAAAACAGAGAACACCACAATCAAAAAGTCAAAGAATGGGTTCAAGGAAGACGCAAACAAATTATTGACCATTACGGAGGAAAATGTGTCTGTTGCGGAGAATCAAATTATGCCTTCTTGTCAGTTGACCACAAAAATAACGATGGATACATTGAAAGAAAAATCTATCCAAATGGATCGTTATTCGCAAGAATCGTTAAAAATGGATACCCAGATACATACCAAATCTTGTGCTACAACTGCAACCACGCAAAAGCAAATCTTGGGAAATGCCCACACCAAAAATAATTCAAAAATCTATGGCGACATCAGACAACTTACTGCCGACACCAACGGGAACGGACTACAAGAGCCGCGGACCGAACAGCAAGCAGGTAGGGATAGACAATTACCTGAAACTACTGCCGACACCGAGTGCCAACGAAACCGAGGAGAAATGGGAAACAGTAATGGCAAGGAAAGCTCGATACAAAGCGGAAAAAAAACACCATCAGCCGGGATTGATGAAATTGGGGACGATTGTGCAGAATCCCGAATTGATCTCATCACAGGCGGATTCCCCTGCCAGCCTTTTTCCCAAGCAGGAAAGCGACGAGGCACGGAAGATGACCGCTACCTCTGGCCGGAAATGCTACGGGTTATACGAGAATTTTATCCCCGGTGGGTCATCGGTGAAAATGTTGGCGGCTTTGTTACTTGGAACAACGGAATGGTACTCAACCAAGTGTGTGCTGACTTGGAAGAAGCGGGATACGAAGTGCAGCCGTTTATTATTCCAGCTTGCGCCGTCAACGCCCCGCACCGGAGAGATAGGGTCTGGATTGTTGCCCACCGCAAGGGTGAACGAAACGGAGGGTGCGCCGGTCAAAAATGTGGAGTTCAACGGCAAGGGATGGAGCCGGAAAAACAAGGACGGAGTGAGGCACGGGATAAAAATAAAGGATGCGATAGAATTTCTGGGGACGCCGACAACGAGGGATTGGAAAGATACTGGAAAAATGGAGAATGTGCCGGAAAACGGATTGTTGGGAAGGCAGATTGGCAAGCCGACTGGAGGGAAGTTGCGACTTCAACCTGCGATGTGCGAGTGGATGATGGGCTACCCGTTGAACTGGACGGATTTAAACTCTCCAAAGCCGGACACCGAGTGCAAAGACTTAAAAGTTTAGGTAATGCCATTGTTCCCCAAGTAGCCATTCAAATCCTAAAAGCAATAAGCGAAGTAGATGAGGAGAAAAAAAAGAAGCTAAGGTAACACTTAATAATGTCTGACTTACCAATTAACCAAATTATCTGCGGCGACTGTCTGGAAGTAATGAAAACGTTTCCCGACAAAAGTATTGACTTGGTGCTGACCGACCCGCCGTATGGGATAGCGTATGACAACGACAAATTACGAAGACATTCAAGCGAACATTTTGGGAAAATAGAAAACGATAATGGAGAATTTGATTACAAGGAATTGATAATTGAATTGATGAGGATTGGTAAAAGAGTAATAATTTTCGGAGCAATAAATTTTTTGAGAGATTTACCTTATAAGGGAATTTGGATTTGCTGGGATAAGCGGACAAAAATTGAAGCAGACAGAATATTCGGTTCACCATTTGAATTGGCGTGGTGCGATAAAATTGGGGGATATGACAAAATATATCGGGTTATGCACGGAGGAGTGATAAACAATGATGGTAAAAACTCACCAAGATTTCATCCAACCCAAAAACCAATTCAACTTATGGGATTGATTATGAAAGATTTTTCCAACGAAAACGACCTTATCTTTGACCCCTTTCTCGGTTCTGGCACAACCGTTGTCGCCGCCAAACAACTCTACCGCCGTTATATCGGCATAGAAATCAGCCAAAAGTATTGCGACATTGCCAAGCAAAGGTTAGGCCAAGAAGTATTGTTTTAGAAGCTAAGGTAACTATTAATAATTTATAAAAAAATGGATAACGCAAAAGAAGAGTTTTTAGAAGAAATAAAAGATAAGAAATTAGTTTGTGCCAGGATCGGCGTGGACAGGTATGATTTTGGTCAAAAAATCAAGTGGTTTGTATTGAAAAACAATTATTCGGAAGAAGATTTTAAATTATTTTGCGAAGAATTGAGCTTTGAATATGACGGAGGATTTGGGTCGCAGGAGCTTTTTGGGATTATTCTTTTTGAAGATTCATTCTCGAACAGACACGAATACGATGGTAGTGAATATTGGGATAATCATAAAATGCCAACAGTCGAGGAAGTAGTAACGATTCCAGTTAAAGACTAACCCCCCAATCCCAATAAGATTGGAGAAAAAAAATGGAGAAAGAAATTGAAAAAATAATAGATGATATACGAGGAAGTGAAGATTATAGGTTTATATCTTCCAAAATGGGTGATGTTGTAATTTATCATTTGACAGAAACAATTTTAAACACATCTCTCGTTAAACAAATGAAAGAGAAGGCTTGGAAGTATGACCAATTATGTAAATAAATCCTATGTCCAAAATAAAAATCACAATAGACGACCAAGAGATAAAATCTTTAGACCAAGCCATTAAGTTAATCCAAGAAGCCAAAGAGAAGGAAGGGCTTTGGAGGCCGGAAGGCAACGGCATATATTATGTAATTGTTACTGGCGAAAACGAAAGAAGAGATAATTATGTTGAGAAGAGATCGAATTATATTCAAGAAATCACTGATAAAGATTGGATGGTTGGCAACTGCTTCCGCACCGAAGCCGAAGCCCAAA
>CAZKLR010000068.1:0-4494 GCA_964553695.1 uncultured Candidatus Saccharibacteria bacterium
ATATTTGGAATTTTTCTATTTGCTCTTGGAATGATTAGTTTGCTTAGTTTTTTGTCTCTTTCCGGTACTGTGGGTGCGGATATCTATAAGTTGACTCGTATACTTTTCGGTTATGGTTTTATTCTTTTTCCCGCAATCCTTTTTGTTTGGGGATGGAAAGTTATAAAATCCGAAACTCTTTTTAAAAGCCAGTCTTATTTTATAGGCATCTTTTTTATGGTAGCATCTTTTTTGGCCTTTCTTCACATAGGATATGCACCAGAGGAAATGGTTGATGTGGCAAAAATGGGAAATGGCGGAGGTCTTCTAGGAGCTCTTGTTGCATGGATATTGGTAAGTCTATTGGGAAAGTGGGGCGGCGCAGTTTTAGTGCTAACCTTTTTTTTGGTGTCGCTTATCTTTACTTTCCAAATTTCACTCGCAGAGCTTGTTAATTTTTTTAGGTTGCCAGGCATTGTGGCGCAGACTAATGTCCAGGCTGATACAAAAAATAAAACTAAGAAAAATAATGAGAATGAAAAACCGGAAGAAAAAGTTGGTCTTCTTGATTCTCTAAAGATGAAAATATCAGGCGATAAAATCGGCCAGGAGAAAGAAGCAATTTCGGCTCCGATTTTTTCCGTAAAATCTATGGGGGAAGAAAAACTTTTGCAGAATGGTAGCGCGGAAAATCAAGATAAACAAAAAGAAAATGCCGGAAAAGTAGATAAGGAAAAGGAAAGTAAAAACATAACCGAAGCGGTTCTTGTGAATAGTTATGCTCAGAAAAACAGCAACTGGAAATTGCCGCCGGTCAGTCTGCTGAACGGTTCTGACAGTGAACCTACCAGCGGGGACATTCAAGCTAATTCAAATATAATTAAGAGAACACTTGCTAATTTTGGCATAGAAGTCGAGATGGGCGAGGTGAATGTCGGACCTACTGTAACTCAATATACTTTAAAGCCTTCAATCGGGGTAAAACTAAGCAGGATAACTGCGCTTCAGAATGATCTTGCTTTGGCGTTGGCTGCAAAAACTTTGCGCATTGAAGCTCCTATTCCCGGACAGAGTTGGGTGGGAATCGAGCTTCCCAACCAGTCGGTTGCCATGGTGACTTTGAAGAACGTTTTAGAATCTCCTGAGTTTAAAAATAGAAAATCAAATCTTAGTATGATTCTTGGTCGGGATGTTGCCGGAACTTCGGTGATTGCGAATATTGCCAAGATGCCCCATTTGATGATTGCGGGAGCAACGGGCAGCGGCAAGACAGTTTGCGTGAATACTTTGATAACCGGTTTATTATTCCAAAACTCTCCGGAGGATTTAAAATTTATTATGGTTGATCCAAAGCGGGTAGAGCTGACTCCATATAACGATATTCCTCATCTTTTAACTCCGGTAATTACGGATCCCGACAAAGCAATTAATGCATTAAAATGGGCGGTAAAGGAAATGGAGAATCGTTACGATTTGCTCAGTAAATATGGCTGCCGCAATATTGAGTCTTATAATGAAGCGGTGCGCACTCGCTTAAAAGAACAGGATCCACTTTATTATATAATAATCGTTATAGATGAAATGGCGGATTTGATGGCTACTCATGGTCGGGAAATGGAAGCTGTAGTTGTGCGTTTGGCGCAAATGGCGCGTGCGATTGGAATTCATCTTGTGCTTTCAACGCAGAGGCCTTCGGTAGAAGTTATAACCGGTCTGATCAAGGCCAATATTACGACCCGCATTGCTTTTTGTGTGGCAAGCCAGATAGATTCGCGAACTATTTTGGATACTTCCGGCGCTGAAAAACTTTTGGGAAACGGGGATATGCTTTATCTTTCCAGCGATGCCAACAAGCCAAAAAGAATTCAGGGCGTATTTATTTCCGAAGAGGAAGTCCGCAAGCTTGTTGATTTTATAAAATCCCAAAAACAGGACGATGTTGAATACAATAATGAAATTGTTGAGAGCAAGAAGTTCGCGTCTGATCCCATGGGAGAGAACAATGATGTTGATGATGATTTATACAACGAAGCTTTGGAAGTTGTTAGAAACGCCGGTAAGGCATCGGCGTCACTTTTGCAAAGGCGGCTCAGGGTTGGCTATGCTCGCGCAGCGCGGCTTTTGGATTTAATGGAAGACCAGGGGGCAATAGGTCCGGCTCAGGGTGCAAAGCCCCGTGAGGTTTATATCGAGGGAGCCGGCGAACCATCTGCAGAAGATGAAGATAATATGAATTTGGATTAAGTTAAGATTATGTTTAAAAATAAATTTCAAACTAAAAAAATTACTGAGACTTTTAAAGTCGGAGATTATCTTCGGAGACGAAGAGAGGAGATAAATCTTTCTATAAAAGAAATCAGCCAAAAGCTCGGGATTAAATGCGAGTATCTTGATAATCTGGAAAATGGCAATTATCAGGACCTGCCGCCGCAAGTTTACGTGCGCGGGTTTATAAAAAACTATGCTAGCTTTCTCGGTCTTGATGGAAACCAGCTTATTAAGATTTATAATCGCGAAATTTCTTTTGCCAATGAAGAGCTAGCGCCTAAGAAAAATAATAACATTTCCGGCAGAACAAATTTGCTTGATTATTTTATTATTACTCCTAAGCTAATAACTTTTTTTGTAAGTCTTTTTATTGTTTCCATATTGGGATATTATTTTATGCATCAAATAAACTCTTTTAATTCCAAGCCGTATCTTTTTGTGGAAAGTCCGACGTCGGACGAAGTGGTGGAAGAAAAAGATTTGTGGGTTAACGGGCAGACGGAGAAAGATGCTATTTTAAAAATCAATGGGCAGGATATAAGTGTCGGAGCAGATGGAAAATTCAGCCAGAAAATAACGTTGGGAGAAGGGAGGAATTCGTTGGTAATTGAAGCTAAGAACAGATTTAATAAATCGGAAAGGAGAGAAATCAATGTAGTGTATGAGAAAGCGGAAGGAGATAATAAAATTATAGTTGAAGAATCAGACGTAAAACCGATTACATCTGCAGAAGAAGTGGTGAAAAAAAACGGCAGCACTGTCCAGGATGTCAAAGATGCGAACGCGGAAATAAGCGGGCAAGAAAGTGATAAAGAAAGCAATAATTCAACTGATAACAATGACGATTTAAATGCTGTTGTCCAAGAGGATTCTATCAATACCAGAGAAATTAATTAAGCTTTATAAATAAATCAAAATAAGAAAACTAAGTTAAAATTATGGCCACAAAAAAAGATAGTGATAAAAAAACCGAAGGAACAAATCCATCGGACAAAAAGGAGAAAGCTATTCAAGATACTCTGGATGAGATCAAGAGTCGCTTTGGGGAAGGTTCTATTATGAAGCTGGGAGAGGCTAAGGCAATGGATGTTGATTTCATTCCAACAGGTTCCATCTCTTTAGACATCGCGTTAGGCGGAGGAGTTCCCAAAGGAAGAATAATTGAAGTCTATGGTCCGGAATCGAGCGGTAAAACTACGCTTACGCTTCATGTTATTGCTGAGGCGCAAAAGCGGGGAGAAGCTGCGGCGTTTGTTGATGCCGAGCATGCTTTGGATCCGGAATATGCCAAGCGCATCGGAGTTAATACAAAAGATCTGATTGTATCCCAGCCAGATAGCGGTGAACAGGCTTTGGAAATCGTTGAAGCCTTAGTCAGATCCAACGCGGTTGATGTAATCGTGGTGGATTCTGTGGCGGCCTTAACGCCGAGAGCTGAAATCGAAGGTGAAATGGGCGATTCTCATATGGGACTCCAGGCGCGGTTGATGAGCCAAGCGCTGAGAAAATTGACCGGAATAATCAGCAAGTCCAATTGTACTGTCATCTTCATTAATCAGATTCGTATGAAAATCGGTGTGATGTTCGGTAATCCGGAAACGACGACCGGTGGAAATGCGCTCAAATTCTATTCTTCAGTGAGAATTGAGGTCCGCAAGAGCGCTCAGATAAAACAAGGAGAAAATATCATTGGAAATCGGGTAAAAGCAAAAGTTGTGAAAAACAAAGTTGCTGCTCCTTTCAAGACTGCCGAATTTGATATTATGTATAATGAAGGCATATCTTATTTCGGAGATTTATTGAATGTGGCGGTGGAACACGGTGTTGCTAAAAAAGGCGGAGCTTGGTTCAATTATAAAGATGCCAAATTGGGTCAAGGTGCCGAAGCGAGCAAGAAGTTCTTGAAGGATAATCCTAAAGTTGCTCAAGAAATGGCCAAGGAAGTTAGAGAGGCCATCAAACAAGAGGAAACAGCCGCTATGGCATAACTTACTCTCTAGTTTACCCATCTTGCAACAACTTATTGTAATAGAATTTATTAGAGGCCATGGCGGAATTAAGCTATGGTCTTTAATTATGGAGATTGTAATTTTAAGAAAAAATTGGTTGTAACCTGTAGCCCGAGATGATATAATACTTATATGTTTAAGTTTATTGTTTATGGTGCTTTTATGAATTTTGTAAAGACAAAAATTTTATTTTTTTTGATATTATTGGCAAGCATTTTTATGCCTGTCCGTTTTTCTT
>CAZKLR010000069.1:0-4419 GCA_964553695.1 uncultured Candidatus Saccharibacteria bacterium
TCTCTTTATTGACCAGCTCTAGCATTTCTTGCTCGGCTTGGCTGTCAATTTTTACATCGAGGGTTTCGAAATTTAAGTCATAACGTTCGTTGGTTCCGGTCTTTATGTTCATAAAATCAAAATCTCTAACGGCAGTTTGGAGGAATCCTTTGAATATACTATCAAGGCGGCTGTTTATCTTTGCTGGATCTTGTGATACAAATAATACAAATTTTGATTCTGCTAGTTCATTTTTTATAAAGGCAGGCAATGCCAGGGAGATAATTATTGAAATAAGAATAAAAACCTTGAACATTCCATAAATAAAAGATAGTACCACGCTTGATATTTTCTGAACTTTTGCATTTACAACTAAAGAAAAGTTTGTTTTCTTAAATATGTAATCAAATAGAAAAAGAAGAACTGCTTTTATCAAAGCTATATTTAGGAAAAAGCCTATTACTTTTGAGTATGTTTGAGGAATGTTAAGCTCCGAGGTGATAAAATCGGCAGTGATGCTATATGTAAATAATGCTGCAACTATTGCTGCGGCAATACTAAAAAGTTCCGATAAAATTTCTTTAGGCTTCTTCTTGGTTTCAGATACAACAAAAAACAGGAGATATAAAATGATAATAATGTCTATATAATTTCTCAGCATATTTTTTAGTTTTAAGAACTTTATTCTATTCGCGAACGATCTATGATTGCATATGCTATATTGTCATAATGGTCCCCTACTCTTTCAAGGTGATAAAGCGCATTCATGAAATATTTTCCGGCATCTTCGGTACATTTGCCTTCCTTGATGCGGTTGATATGATTTGCAGTTATCTTTTTTATAATTTCATCAACCTTATTTTCATGTTCTGCAATTTCGTTGGCCAGCTTCAAATTATTTTCATCTAAAGATTTTATAATTAAATTTTGCATAATTTTTAATTTGCCATAAACTGCCGTGAGCTCGTCGCAGGCTTTTTCGGAAAAATTAACTTTTCTGTCATTTTTGAGATTTACAAATATCTGTGAGGTCGAAAAAATATGATCGCACAAGTGTTCAATGTCTGCAACTATATGCATAAGACTGTACAGCGTCATTGCGTTTTCTCTGCTGAGATTTTGCTGGGATATTTGTACCATATATTCAGATATTTTTTCAGTCATTTGATCTATTTTGTTTTCGTCCGCTTCTACTTTTTTCAAGAGATCCGTTCTGTCTTCGAAAAAAATTTTACGCGAAGACTCTAGCATATTATAAGAAATTTTTGCCATTTCTACCGTTCCTCTATTTACTTGCTGAAGTGACACTGATGGTGTGCATATGAGTTTTTTGTCCAAATAAAACAGGGTATGTTTTTTTATGGATTTATCAGAAGGAAGAATTTTTTCTATTACTTTTATAACAAGTGGCGTAAAAGGAATAAAAATTAATGCGGCTATTATATTATAGAATGTATGGGCATTGGCAATCTGCCTTCCTGTGTCGCCTGAAGTCAATTCTGCTATTTGATAGAAAGCATCAAAAAACAACAAAAACACTGCAATCCCGAAGCAATTGAATACTAAATGAATAAGAGCCAGCTTTCCGGAAAGATTATCCCCCTTCAAAACTCTGTAAGTTATTTTTAGGCTTGAGCCCAAATTAATTCCCAGTATGATAAATAAAGCTGTTCGCAGGTTTATAACGGAAGCAATACCGAGTGCTACTATCAATATAGCTGCGGCACTGGCGCTACTTAATATAACCGTTGCAAAAGCGCCTGAGACAATTCCTGCCGCCGGCGATTGGGTCATAGAAGTTATCACACTTACAAATATTTCATTTTTTGACAAAAAGCTAACACCTTTAAAAATAAAATCCATTCCTAAAAACAGAAAGCTGAATCCGATTAGGGCCTCTCCTACTCTTTTATGAATTTTTTTGGTTACGGCTATATGTATATATACTCCCAATGCTAAAAAGATTAGAGCATAGCTGCCTATTCTCATAGATGCTAATTGAGTGGCAATAGTGCTTCCGATATTTGCCCCAAGCATGACTGGAATGGCGCCTTCCAAGCCCATAAACCCTCCGGTTATAAGTCCGATTAGCATAACGGTTGTTGTGCCGCTGCTATGAATGAGAGAAGTTATTCCGGTGCCAATGGCCACTCCCCTAATTGGATTGTTGTTTGTTTTCTTTAGAGCTTTTTCAATATTTGATCCAAGAATCTTTTGAAGATTTATTCCGGACAAATGAATTCCATACAGAACCAGAAAAAGTCCTCCGATTATTTCCAAAAAAGGATTGTCTCCTGTCATAATAAATGATAAATGGTTAGAAATGCTTTAAGATTCAAGAAGGGTTAGCGTTTTTGAACAATTGCTTCTTCATTGCTGATGCTATAGTCGTCAAATAGCTCAGTTGTTAATTTTTTTGCCGTGCCAGTTATATTTTGCAAGGCAAAAGTATCATTGCCAGTAGCCGTTACTTCATTCATTATATCCATAGGTTTGTCTGCATTTTTTTCTTGCGGCTCTACTTCAATTTGGAATACGATTTCTTTGGCCGAACTGAGTATTCCTTCATTGGATTTCAATCTTGGAATTTCCCAGACTATTTGATTCAAATTCTGATTGTAATAAAACCTCTCTGCGGTGATTGATATGTTATTTTCTGTCTCTCCTGCTTGCTGCGAGTTTTGAGACTGGCTTTGCACGTCTTGTGTTAAAATTTCTCCTTTTGAATTAATATATTTTCCAGTCCATCTAACTCCTTCTGGCAGGGTTGAAACTATTTTTATATTTTCAACATCGTTAAAAAGGTTTCTTATAATCCAGTGGATTGTATAATAAGTTTTTTCTCCCACTTTCGGAGGCAAAGCTCCTCCATTTGCAATTCTGCCATCGTCGTTAAAATATCCTTTGGATTCTATTGCCAAAAAAGATTTAACTTTAGTTGTTTTGGTAACATTTGCAATCTCTTGGCTGGCAGTTCCTATGGTTATATTATTTTCCAGTGTAAAATTTTTATCACTTTCTTTTTCGATGATGAAATAGTCTTTCGTTTTCACTTTAAATGTTATAGTTCCCTTATCTTGCGGCTTGAGCTGTGCAAGTTCAGGAACTTTCAATGCACTCCAAACAACCTCATTATTTTTAATAGTTCCTTTATCTGCCTGAATCGACGTTAGATCAAAATTGCCTTTAAGTGAGCTTTTTATTATCAACCCCCTCAATTCTTTTTCGCTTTGATTTTCGAAATCTATCTTATATTCCAATTCTTCATTTTTTCCGGCGACATAATCTTCCCATCCGTTAACTGTCATCGAAACTAGAATTTCCGGTTTGATAATCTGGAAATCTTTTGATTGTTCGATATATTTTATCATTTCTCCATTTTCTTCAAGTAGATATAGATTTGCTTTGACAGTCTCTTGTTTATTTTCGCTTTTAAACGAACCTAAAATTTTAATTGTTTTTTCGCTAGTAGCCGATAAATTTTCTATTTCAAAATTAAAAACATTATTTCCTTCATCTTCTCTAGTAGTAGAGGTTTCTGAAGATGTATAGCTGAAGCTTTCAGGGAAGTCTATTTCTATATCTGCTTTTGAAAAACTTCTGTTGCTTTTGTTTTTCACGGTGAAAGTCAATTCTGTATCTGTGCTATTTTTTATTCCTTCTTCTGGAAAAGCAATGTTCAATTCCACCGGTACGGAAGAAATTTTAATTGGTGCAGTGATATTGGTTTCGAAATTGGAATTGAAGTTAGCAGGTTTATATTTCATTACAGCTCTAAAATCTTTAGTGTCTCCTTTGTTGCCTATAAGCTTGCCGTAAATACGAACTTTATCGGTTGAATTAGCCGCAACGTTTCCTGCTTGCCAAGAATATATTCCTCCTTCTTTGATGATATTTTTATCGCTTGATATCATAAGAAAATCTTCCGGAAAGGTTATTTCCATTTCTACATCCCTTAATGCGACTTCGTTGTCGTTTTTATATCCAATGGCAATGCTGATTTCGTCGCCGCTTTCTATGTCTTCCGGTGCTTCAACGAACATTGTGACTTTTTCATTGGCAAAAGACTTCTGGCCCTTTGTGTAGGAAAGATAAGCAATCGCTGAAATTACAAGCAGGATTATTAATCCGCCAATTGCCATTTTTTTCTTGTTTTGTTTGGGCTTTTCCTCTAAAAAGTCTTCTTGTTCCGGATCGTTTTTTTCTTTGTTTAGATAATCTCTAATCTCCGATTCCTTATTCTCATTTTTTGTTTCTAAATTTATCGTTTCCATAATATTTTGATAGTTAATACTCTAAATATTATACAATAAAAAAAGATACAGATCAAAAAAGTTTTAGATAAAAAATAAATCAAAAAAACCGCTTCGGGCGGTGTTTTTTTAAAAATGAGCGGGTGATGGGAATCGAACCCACGTCCTCAGCTTGGAAGGCTGATAT
>CAZKLR010000070.1:0-4343 GCA_964553695.1 uncultured Candidatus Saccharibacteria bacterium
CTCGAATACCTATATTAAATTTCTACTCATTAAAGCCAAAAAAGGCTTTAATTTTTATGCCTCGAATCTTGCCGCTCAGCTATTGACTTTTTCCATAGTTATGCTAAATTAGCTGGTTAATAGCTAAGCGTTTAAAAATATGGGATTGAACTCTCAAGAACAAATAAAGGATCAGATAAACAAGAATGAAACAGTTCTGATCTGTATCGGCAAAAACCCTGAAGGCGACGCCATCGGATCTGCGTTGGGGCTTTATTCAGTGCTTAAAAGAATGGGAAAAAAGGTGGATATGGTAAGCCCAAGCGCAATCTTGGAAAAATATGCCTTTATGCCCGATGTGGAATTTATTTCCCACAAAATCCAGGGAGCGAGAGATTATATCTTTTCTTTAGATATCGATAAAAATAAGCTGCAACAACTTAGATACGAAGTTGAGGACGATAAGCTGAAGATATTCATTACTGCCAAAAACGGCGAAATCAACAAGGACAGAATTTCCCTGGAATCTTCTAAATTCAATTATGACCTGATCATAGTTCTTGGAGCCAGCGACTTGGAAGGGCTGGGCAGTGTGTACGATGATAATTCAGAACTTTTCTATGATATTCCGGTTATCAATATTGACCACAAACCTTCCAACGAATATTTTGGAAGAATTAATTTGGTGGACGTCGCCGCTTCTTCAACGTCAGAAATTATTCTCAACCTTTTCTCCGAAATGGATGAAAGTTTGATTGATGAAGAAGTTGCCACTAATCTTTTGACAGGCATTATTGCGGAAACCGAAAGTTTCCAGAACAAAAATACTACGCCAAAAGCATTTATGTCTGCCGCCGCGCTTATCGCCAAAGGAGCAAACAAACAAGATATCATCCGCTATTTATATAAAACCAAATCCGTTTCCATGCTGAAGCTGATGGGAAAGGCAATGGCCGGGCTGAAATACAACAGCCAATATAAACTGGCTTGGTCAATAATCGAAGATGATGATTTTATCAAAGCAAATTCGTCAACGGGAAATATAAATCTTGCCATCAGGGAACTTGCCCAGAGCTCGCCGGAATTTGATCTTTTCTTCCTGCTTTATTCCTCCGACGGCTCAATCAAAGGAATCATTAATTTTTCCGACAAGAAAAATGTGGAAGAGCTGGAGAAAACTTTAAACGGCCATATGGAAGAAGGACAGATTATCTTTACTCCGCAGGAAACTGACATAGCCGCTGCCGAAAAAGAAGTTCTGGGAAAAATCAAAATCTGGTTTGACGGTCAAAAACAGCAATAATCATTTTTGAATATATTATTAAAAACCTTCTTGCAAAAGAAGGTTTTTATGTTGTCTTTTTTGTTCTTTTAAACTAGAATTAAAGCAGGTAATAAATTTTTAAATTTAAAATATGCAAGTTATAAATCAGGGAATTAATAACGAGCAAGAAGAACGAGAGGAGCTTCGCGATAAGATCCAACAAGAAACTCTCCGCCAGCTTTATAGAAAGAGCGAGGAAGAGAGAGCAATGCGGCTGGCTGAAAAATATCGTCTTCCTTATGTAGATCTTAACATATTGCCAATCGATGCCGAAACGGTCAACTCTTTGCCCGAAGAACAAGCAACGCAAGGAAATATGGCTGTGATTTACAAAGTCGGAAAGAGATACCAAATAGCCATTACGGATCCTGAAAACATCGACACCAAGAAAATTCTTGAAAAATTGAAAGAAGAAGGAATAGTTTATAACTTGGTTATTGTTTCACCGGACGGGCTAAAGCGAGCTTGGAAGAATTATAAATTCAAAAGCTTTACGGAAAATTTCGAAGAAAAAGGAGTGTCTCTAAAACAAGAAGATTTGACCGATTTTGAAAAAGGCATTACCGGGCTTATAGACCTGAAGAAAAGAATTCTTGAAATAAATACAACAGAAATTTTTAATATTATTGTCGCAGGAGCAGCGAAAACCAAAGCGAGCGACATTCACATTGAACCGGAGAAAGAGAATATTCGCCTGAGATATAGAATTGACGGAGTTTTGCAGGACATTGTAAAACTTCCCAAGAATGTCCACAAAACGATTATTTCAAGAATCAAAATGCTTGCTAAGATGAAGCTTAACATCAACGACATTCCGCAAGATGGTAATTTCAATATAAGCCTTGAAAATAACGCGTTGAATGTCAGAGTCTCGATTTTGCCAACATCCTATGGAGAAAGTGTCGTGATGCGTGTTCTTTCTGAAAATGCTACCGGTCTAAAATTGGATCAGATCGGCTTCAACCAATATTATATGGAGAAAATTCAGGAAGAAATTATGAAGCCAACCGGCATGGTTCTTACTACCGGTCCGACAGGAAGCGGAAAAACAACCACTTTATATTCTTTCATTAATCAGATCAACCAGCCCAGCATAAAAATTATTACCCTGGAAAATCCGGTTGAATACAGAATCGAAGGCGTCACCCAAACGCCAGTCGATGTCAACGAAGAATTTACTTTCGCAACCGGACTTAAAGCAGTCGTCAGACAAGATCCGGATGTGATTATGGTCGGTGAAATTCGAGACAAGGAAACGGCAGAAACTGCAATTCAAGCGGCACTGACAGGACATATGGTATTCTCAACGCTGCACACTAATAACGCTGCCGGAGCAATCCCCCGCCTCCTGCACTTGGGAGTAAATCCTGCCCTCATCGCTCCTTCGCTAAATGCCGTTATCGCCCAAAGGCTCGTCAGAAAACTTTGCGATAATTGCAAGGAAGAATATATACCGGCGCAAGAAACTATAGATAGAATAAAATCAATCGTAGCGGGAATCCCCAAAAACAGCAGTATCGCTTTCCCTGACAAAATAGACAAACTCTACCGCAGCCACGGATGCTCGAAGTGCAATTTCATCGGCTACACCGGACGAATAGGAATATATGAAATTTTCACAATGACACCGAATATTGAAAAAATAATTTTGGCCAATGTCTCTACAGCAGATATGCTTGCCGCCGCTAAGAAAGATGGAATGATCACCATGGAAGAAGACGGGGTTTTGAAAGCGTTAGAAGGAATAACTTCTTTGGAAGAAGTAAGAAGAGTAACGGGAGAAACATTCACCAAAAGAGGTTTCATAAAAAACATTTAATAAATGAACAACAAAAAAACAGATGCTTGCTATGGCGTCTGTTTTTATAAATTTTATTTTTTCAAATATTCATATTGCAGCCTGCAATCATCAGCTTTGACCTGTTCTCCTAAACGATCGTAAACCTCGCTGAGCCAAAAATAAACCTCGCTATTATTTACATCCAGGCTTAAACATTTTTCAAATGCTTCACGCGCTTTATCATATGAGTTTGATATGAATAATGACTTTCCCAAAACTAAGTACGCATCGCCATATCCCTTATTATTTTTTAAAACTTCATCAATATTGTAAAATGCAAAATCCACTTCGTTGATAGAATTAAAAAGATCGGCTTTTTTTATTAGAGCATAATCGGAGTTGCCAATTTCTTTATTTTCCTCCACAAAATTTTTTATTTTATCAAGTTCATCTTTATGCGTTTTTTCTGCCATACTTAAAGATTCGTCCGGCAAATGATTGTTGCTATTAAATTCAATCAATACCGAATAATAATCTAGATCTCCGTTTTCCCACTTGGTTTTATTTTCCTGAAGAAGTTCTTCGGCCTCAGACATCTTGCCGTTTCGAATAAGATTTTTGCTTCTTGCTATGGCAATGTCAGAAGAAGGATTCAATGCTGAAACTTTGGCATAGTATTGTTCTGCTCCAGAAAAGTCTCCAATTTTATATTTGATAGCGCCTAACAATTTATAGGCTTCAGAATTATTTTTATCAAAGTCTAAGACCTCCAACAGTTCCTTTTCTGCAGAAGCATAATCTTCACTGTTATAAAAAACCTCGGCTCTTTTGATTTTGGAGCTTATACCTTTTTCTCGTTCGCTTAAAACACCTGCGAAAAGCAACGATTCCGAAGGATTGCTTTTTGCGCTCTGCACATATTTCTCGCAGAGATTTTCCCGCAATAAATAAAAAAAGCTGAATATTATCAGGATTGAAATAATAACAACAACATTTTTCTGCAATTTCATTTTCATAGCAATAATCTTACCCTTTTATTATACAGATTTTCATCAAAATGAAAACAAAAAAAGCGTTCACCAATTTGTAGACAGTAAGTCCTTAATTTCTAATGAAAGTAAGGTTAGAGTATTTCCGAGGAATAGACCAGTATTCCAGTACAGTAACCCAGACTACCCGATACTAAGAGAATACCCCGCCGTCTACAAATTGCTAAACGCTTTAAATTTTCAACTTAACTGAGAATGATAGCACAAAAAG
>CAZKLR010000071.1:0-4323 GCA_964553695.1 uncultured Candidatus Saccharibacteria bacterium
TTTATTATAAATGCAAAAAGATCTGCTTTAAGCGAGCCGGATCTTTTTTATTTTTTGAAATACGCACGCAATAAATTACGCTAATCCGACATACAGATATAGACTGAAATTCACTACTACGCACGGCAAAATGTTATATTGCGCGGAGTAGCGAGATTTATCCCGCGCGGCTGTCGTTGCAAATAAAAACTGATTTTTGTTTGAGATAAATGCGCACAAGAAATCGCACTACTCCAAAATATAAAACCATAAAAAGTCTAGCAAATCAAAACACACTGTTTATTTGCCGCTCCGCTTTTCGTCCGAGATTGAGAAAAAAGTTTTTCCGTGCTAAGCTTAAGTCATATTATGCCAGTCAAGAATAATCAACTCATAACACAATATGTTCGCCTATCTCGTAGAACTTTTTACCAGAATAATCTCCGACGCCGGATATCTCGGCCTGACCTTCCTGATGATGCTCGAAAGCATGATTGCTCCCGTGCCCAGCGAAGCGGTTATGCCTTTTGCCGGATTTCTTATTTATCAGGGCAAGATGCATTGGGAAACCGTTATTTTCTTCTCTACTCTTGGCTCGATCATCGGTTCAATTATTTCCTACTATATTGGAATGAATTTCGGCCGTCCGCTAATTATCAAATATGGGAAATATCTGCTGCTAAACGAACATCATCTTGACCTCACGGAAAGCTTTTTCAAAAAATTCGGCCAGAAAACAATTTTCTTCTCCCGTTTTATTCCTGTTGTCCGCCACTTTATTTCCCTTCCTGCCGGAGCCGCCAAAATGAATGTCTGGATTTTTTCAATTTACACCGTCGCAGGCGCCGCGCTCTGGAACTCATTTTTAACCTGGCTTGGCTATCGCCTCGGCAGTAATTGGTCTATTATCCGAAACTACAGCGAAAAACTGGATATAATCATCGTAGTTCTTATTGTGTTCGGCATCGGATATCTGTTTTATAAAAATGAGAAGAAAAAATAGGAAATTTTAGCTGAATATTATTTTCGCCATAATCAAAGATATGCAAAAATGGAAACGTTTAAAATCAGAAATTGTATATGATTCAAAATATTTTCGCGTCCGGAAAGATTTAGTTGAATTGCCGAATGGAGCACATAAAGATTGGACATATTGGGACAGTCGCGATTCTGCTATGGTTGTTGGTATGACCGAAGATAATAAATTGGCAATGATCAGACAATACCGCTATATGGTAGACGATGATGTTATTGAATTTCCTGCCGGATTTAATGAATCCGCAGAAACTATAGAAGAAAGCGCACTCAGAGAGTTTGAAGAAGAAACGGGGTATGTTTGCGATGAAATTGAAAAATTAGGCGCTTTTTATGAAACTTTTGGACAATTAAATCGCAAGATACACATATTCTTTGCCCAAGGAATCAGAAAATCACAATCGGAAACGACACCAGAAGTAGATGATTTTGAAAATATCAAAGTTATGCTCGTTGACTTGGAAGATGCAATCCGACTGGTACGTGAAAACAAAATAGTTTCTATGGGCTCGTCACTGACCCTTCTGCTGCTCCAGGAAAAACTGAAAAGTAAAAACAATTTTTAACCTGCAAGAATAAATGCCTCTATATCACTTAGAGGTATTTTTAGATTAAAAACTAGTAAAGGTATATTTTCAAATTTGATACAAATTGACAAAATCTGTATAATATAAAAAGAATACAGTTTCTTAAATTAATCAGTTCTAAAATAAGAAAATGAAGGCCAAAAAAGTTTTTATTGCGAGTTCCCTATTGCTTGTTTCTTTTTTATCCCTTGGAATAATTTTAGGAAAAATAAAAAGCGGCGTTATTCTGGCCTCGATTCCAACTGTTAATTATACAACGCCTATCAACACCACTCGCGATTCAGCAATTACTGCACCGATATCCACGGATTCAACTACCACAGATAATCTTACGTCTCTGGATAATACTTCTGCTGATACGATTTCAGCAACTGCTGAAACTATTGCCCCAATATCGCCTTCAGCGGAAACCGTCAATGATTCCACTACAGAAAATATCTTAAGAACTGTTCCAACAGAAGATGCAACATCGTCAACTGACAATTCTACAGATAATACCGACACAACAAAAGATACAAATATCACCAGCACTGCAGACAGTACAAGCACAACTTCAAATTTAGAACCCGCCAATACGATAACTTCAACAGACACTCCGGTGACATCAGTTACCGATACCGCTACAACTACGACCCTGGTGCCTTCTTCTGCTATCTCTGGCACCGCCACACAAACTCCAACAATTGAAAAAACAACGGCAGAAACCTCAGTTTCTCCAACAGCATCAACGGTGGCTCTTGCTAGTCCTACAACCGTAAATAGCTCTCCCGCTCTCGTTTCCACAGTTTCTGCGAGCTCTAGCCCCCAAATTTCCGCGTCTCAATTAGATCTTTCTAACCAAATCAACGGACCGATAACTGAAAATAAGAAATTATGCGTAACCCTGAATCGGGGCGTAGACAATGTAATTTTTAGACTGAACGGTCCCACGCAAAAAGATTTGACTACTTTTGAACCGACTCCAACCACATATTGTTCACGCCTTATTATAAATGACCTGGAGAGCGGTTCCTACAAACTGATTGTAATAGTTACCGCAGACGGAAAGGATATATCCAATTCAATAGACATTGTAATTAAAAAAAATATAGTTGAATCCGTAATCAAAACCGCGGCAGAACTTTTAGCAAACGAATGCTCCAAGACAGGAGCTGAAGATTTGGATAAATGCAAAGAACTGCTTATCGCAAAATATGCAGATAAAATAAAATGTCAAAATCTAAGCGACGAGGAATGCAAGGCATCGCTAAAAAATACCTATGCTGAAGCAGTAGTTGCTGCAGAAAAAAAATATGAACGAATCAAAGAAAGAACATCTGAAATTTTTGACAAAAAAATGTCAGTTGAAGAACTGGAAAATATAATAAATGAAGGAGAAGAAAACTTAGGAGTGTCTGTTCCCATCAAAACCAAGCAGACGGCGATAAAAATTTTGAAATCTTACAGCAATATAATTATCGATAAAGAAAAAGGGCTTATACAAACTGCGCCGATAGCGGTCATTATAGACACCGATGGAGACGGAATTCCAGACGAAACAGAAATCAGAATTGGCACCAGTCCAAACAAGCAAGACAGCGATGAAGATGGATATAGCGATTCAGAAGAAATTCTGAACGGATATAATCCGCTTGGCGGAGGAAAAAATGAAATAGCTTTGTCTCCTATCGAAAGAGCCATTTTGGAAAAGCAGACGATTGAACATCCTAAAACCAGCGGCGAAGAGCAAGGCACTTTAACTATCGAGAAAATCGAGAACAATGCAAAAAATTCCAACAACGGCTACGATATCTCAGGAAAAGCGGAACCAAACAAAACCATAACATTATATATTTATTCCGACATACCCGTTGTTACTACCGTAACAACGGACGAGTTTGGAAATTGGGAATATCACTTTAAAGAACCTCTTGAAGATGGGACCCACGAAGTATATGTAGCAATTAACGACAATACCGGAAAAGTTATCAGCAAAAGCAAGCCTTTCGATTTATTCATCAAAGAAGCAAAAGCAGTCACCGCCCAAGATATGGCGAACATTGACAAGGAGAGCACTTCCGACAGCCTGATAAAATATTATATTCTTTCCGCGATAGGATTAACAATATTAGGAGTTATAATCTTCTTCTCTTTCTTTAGACAAAAAAATAATATTTCACAATAATGAAACTGAAACAATTTCTTATCGACCATCGTGAAAATCTTCAGCTTACATATGGCGTGTTCTTAATTGTTTTGATTCCTCTGCTTATAATTTGCAATACATTTTTCATAATCAATAGATACAACGAAAATACCGATCGGGACCTTCAGCTGAAAATGAGGCTTACGGGAAGAACTATCTATGCCGATTTGCAGGACGACCTCGCCAATGAAGTTAATATGCAAACAAAAATTGAAAAAATTGCCAAGAGAAACAGCGAGCTTGAAAATATTGCAGTCCTAATCCCGCAAGATGACAATTATAAAATTATTGCATCTTCCGACAAAGAGGAAATCGGAAAAATGCTCACGTTCTACTTCTATCAAAATGCCTGGAGTCAGCCGGACAATGACGGATTGATAACCAATTCGCTCTTACTGGCAACTGCGACAGATGGCCAAGAGATGGGCCTTAGCTCAGAAAATAACGGGAGGTTCTGGATAATGGCTATGCCTATGCGTGACTTGGAAGGAAATAAAAAAGCGATTCTTTCTATCAGAATGTCCTCGGAAATTGTTG
>CAZKLR010000072.1:0-4205 GCA_964553695.1 uncultured Candidatus Saccharibacteria bacterium
TTATAATACGATACTTACAAGTTTTCCTTTAATTACAATGACCTTCTTAGGCTCTCTGCCTTCAAACCAGCGTATAACTTTCTCACTTGAAAGAGCAGTTTGCCGTGCTTCTTCTTCTGAGATGTCGGCACTTACTTTTATCTTATCGCGTACTTTACCATTGACTTGGACTACAAGTTCTATTTCCTTGTCGTGAATCAGTTTCGGATCGAAAGTTGGCCAGACGTTCAGATGGACGCTTTTTTTATTTCCCAAATTTTGCCAAATTTCTTCGGTAATGTGCGGGGCGAAAGGCGAGAGCAATGCAATAAAGATTTCAAAATTTTTCTTTAAGATCTGATCGCGCTTTTCCAATGCGTTGGCAAAAATCATTAACTGGGCGATACAGGTATTGAATTTGAGTTCGTCGATATCTTCTGTAATTTTCTTAATGGTTTTATGGGCTATGGATTCAATCTCTTCTTCATTTTTGATTTCATTTGCCAGATAGTTTTTTAGTTTGGCGAGAGCTTTGGCGCGATGGTCATATTCATTTTTCTCTTTTAGTTTACAGTCTCCAAAAGTCTTGTTTAATCCTTCGGGAATAAAAATGGGGTCGTAACCAAAACCATTCTTGCCTTGCGGTTTTTCGGCAATACTTCCTTCGCATATGCCATCGAATTGCTGGTAGCTGTCGTTTTTGGGATTATAAATAGTTACACTTGCTTTGAAGAAAGCGGATCGGTCTTTGCCTTCAATCTCCTTGAAAATTTTTGCATAAGCTGCAGGATAATTTCCCTTGGCAAATCTGCTTGATTGTACTCCAGGCATATTGTTCATTGCCTTGATACAGAGTCCGCTATCGTCGGCGATAGTAACAAAGCCGGTCTTTTTGGCATAATATTTTGCTTTGAGGAGAGAGTTTTCTTCAAAAGTTTTGCCATTTTCTCTTGGTTCTGGATATTTAATTTTGAGGTTGTTCAGGCCTATTACTTCAAAATCCTTAAGTCCGGCTTTTAGCTCTTTCAGTTTTCCCGGATTATTGGTGGCGATCAGGATTTTTTGTTTGCCGGTTTCTATGTTAACCTTGTTCTGCAGATTCCATACTCTTTCCAGGAAGCGGTTGACTCCGATAAGGCTGTTGGTGTTCCAGGCGATCGCTTCCGAGTATGGACCCATAAACATTTCGTAAACGCGCAGAGTATCGGCGCCATAGTTTTTTATAATATCATCGGGGTTGACGACATTGCCGCGCGATTTGCTCATCTTCTGTCCGTCTTCAGCAATAATCATACCGTGGGATCTTCTTGAATAATATGGTTCGGAAGTACCGACATAGCCAAGATCAAAAAGGAATTTGTGCCAGAAGCGGGAATAGAGGAGATGAAGCGTGGTGTGTTCCATACCGCCATTATAAAGGTTAACCGGCATCCAGTAATCAAGTTTTTTTCGGTCGGCGAAAGTTTTTTTGTTCTTGGAATCTATGTAGCGCAGGAAATACCAGCTTGATCCTGCCCAGTTAGGCATTGTGTCAGTTTCTCGTCGCGCGGGCTGTCCGCATACGGGACATTTGATTTCTGTCCATTTTGAAATGCCGGCCAAAGGGGATTCGCCTGTGTCGGTCGGTTCGTAATTTTTAACGTCAGGAAGTTTTAACGGGAGCTCTTTTTCGGAGAGAGGAATTTTTACGGTTGTATCTAAAAGCTCAAACTCCCAAGCAATAAGTCCGTTTTTATTGATACGTTGAACATAATTCTTCGTGAAGCTGTATTTTTTTTCCAGGCTTTTATAATCGTGGCTATCTTGAAAATCGGGGAATATTTTTTTCAATAGATTCTTATCTTCAAAAAGCTCGCCTAGATTATTAAATGTTTGGACTTTTGTGATTTTGACAATTGCGAAATCATTATTTTGTTTGTCATTAAATTTTACAAAGTCTCCCACTTTAACGTTGCCAAAATATCTGTCCGGCTCTTCCGGGTTAAGTGCGCGCGTGTCAACGGTTTTTTGTCCGCTTGTAATAAGCTTAAAAACTTTCTCTTTTGGAAAGCTGACTTCGACTTTGACATCAAGTGTGTCAGCAAGGCAGTGTTTGCATTTAATGATCGGAATCGGTTCGCCCCAATAATGCTGTCTTGAAAAAACCCAATCGCGCAGTTTGTAGTTGACGGATTTTGTACCTAATTTATTCTTTGAAATGTATTGAAGAATTTTTTTCTTAAACTCTAATGTTGAAACTCTGTTCCATTCATGGGAATTGATTGCAATACCTTCCTCGACATAAGAATCAAGTGCAATCTCACGATAGAGTTCCGGAATTCTGCGTCCGATGAAATGTTTCTGCTCGTGGAGAGTTATGCAGGCGATTTTCTTTTCTTCAAAGAATCTCTTGGTTTCTGTGAACGGGATATATTTATCATTATCTGATAAAATAATTTTTATTATTTCTGTTTTATTTTTTATTCCGTTCCAGTCGGTCTTTTCGTTGGCAAATTTTTCTACGGCTGCAATATCCGAATTCTCGTTTCTCCATTCTTTGTTGAATCTGACGAAATCGACTGTCTCGCTTGCGGGCGCAACAAGATAAGCAGCTTTGATTTTCTTGCCTGTATAGTTTATGAAATCTGCTACTGTAATACAGCCAAGGCTGTGTCCAATCATAATTGTATTGGAATTGATTTTATGTTCAAATTGTTTAAGGAATGTAAGCCATTCGGCGCGGTCAGGATGATGTGAATTGGGCATATTGGGAGCAATGATTTCATAGCCCAAAGCTTCTAATTTTTCTTTTATGTCACCGTCTTTCCAAGGCGAAAATTGTCCATTTTCGTCATCTTCGAATCCGTGGATAAAAAATGCCGTGCGGCCTCCTTCCGGTTCAATGACTGACTTTATCGGTAAATCAAATTTGAGAGCAAATTCCATATCGCGCATATCGTGTGCAGGCACGGCCATAATAGCTCCAGTGCCGTAGCTGGACAAGACATAGTCCGAAGTCCAGACCGGAATTTCTTCTTCGCTTACCGGATTTATCGCTTTGATTCCACGAAGCTCAACGCCGGATTTCTCTTTGCTAAGATCGGTGCGATCAAGGTCTGATTTATTTTTTGCGTCTTCAATATATTGCTGTACTTCGTTCCAATTGGAAATTTCATTTTTATATTTTTCTATAGCCGGATGTTCTGGCGCAACTACCATATAGCTGACTCCGAAAATTGTATCGGGGCGGGTGGTAAATACCCTTAGCTGTTCATTCGTTTCTTTGACCTTTTCGGATTTGATGGCAAAATCAATTTCAGCGCCTTCGCTTTTGCCGATCCAGTTGACTTGTTGCGTTTTTATTTTATCGAGATAATCGACGGTATCGAGGTCGCAGATCAATCGCTCGGAATATTTGGTTATTCTCAGCATCCATTGCCGCACGTTTTTCTTCTCGGCTATTGCTCCACAGCGTTCACAATTTCCCGCAATGACTTCTTCGTTGGCCAATCCAATTTTGCAGCTCGGGCACCAGTTGATGGGCATTTCTTTTTCATAAGCCATACGGTGGTCGTCAATGAAATTCTTGCGTTCCAAGGCATTAAGTCCTTTTGGGATCTTGAGCTCTTCGATAAGGCGGGCTTTGTTTAGTTTATCATCATAAAAACTGTTGTATAATTTAAGGAAAATCCATTGGGTCCACTTGTAGTATTCCGGATCGGTAGTATTGATTTCGCGCGACCAATCGAAACTCGGACCATAGCTTTTGATTTGCTTTTTGAATTTGGCGATGTTTTCTCTTGTTACAACTGTTGGATGTTTTTTTGTTTTGATGGCAAAATTTTCCGTAGGCAACCCGAAAGCATCCCAGCCTATGGGGTAGAGCACATTTTTCCCCTGCATTCTTTTTTTGCGGCATACTACATCCATAGCGGTATGGCTTCTGACATGTCCTACATGAAGTCCGGCACCGGAGGGATAAGGAAATTCAATCATACAATAAAACTTTTCTTTTAAAGAGAAATCTTTTGCCTTATAAATTCCGCTTTTGTCCCATTTGTCCTGCCATTTTTTCTCGATTTTCTTAAAGTTATATTTACTCATATTGCCGCAAAATTAATAAATTATACGCTAATTTATTCTAGCCCAGATTGGCTTGGTTGACAAGAAAAAGAATAAGGGACTATAATAATTAAAACGTTTATTTTAAATAAAAACAAAAAAGATAGATAGAGGAATAGAACATG
>CAZKLR010000073.1:0-4149 GCA_964553695.1 uncultured Candidatus Saccharibacteria bacterium
CCGGCATGGTAAAGTTTATATTTTTCAAGATATACTTCCCCTTCTATAGGCTTATCAGTTGGAATTCCTATGTGATGATATTTTAAATCTGCCTTTTTCATTATTATTGTTTATTTAAACATTTCTCCCGTAAAAGTTCTTTTGCTACTTCCCGGTCATCCCAGGGAATTTTTTTATCTCCAAAAATCATAAATTGCTCACACCCCTTGCCGGTAATTATAACTAAATCTCCTTTCTGAGCCATCGCAAAAGCCTTTTTGATGGCTTCTCTTCTGTCAGAAATTCTAAAAAGATTCTCCCCTATTTTCTTATGCCGGATACCGGACATTACTTGATCGATTATGTCTTCCACATCCTCGCTGTATGGATCCTCGTTGGTAACAATCACCACATCGGCAAATTTGTCAGCAAGTTCACCGCCCTTGCTGCGATAAGTCTTATCTCTGTCGCCAGTTCCTCCCAGAACCGCAATCATTCTGCCGCTGACATTAGAACGAAGTACGCCATAAACATTCTGCAGAGATTCCGGAGAATGCGCATAATCAACAACAACTTCAAAATCCTGGCCCTCTTCTATTTTCTCCAGCCTTCCGGGAATATTTCCTATAACACTCAGGTTTGCAATTATCTCTTCTATCGCAACCCCCTCAGCATGGCAGGCAAGAATGGCACCTAAAGCATTATAAACATTGAACTCTCCTATTAACGGCATTTTTATCTCGTAGCTACTTTCTCCAAGTACTAAGCTAAAGGATGAGCTGCTTTCACTGAGATTAATCTTATTGGCCTTTGCCATACAGGCACCTTTTATTTCCGTATAATCTTTCAAGGTAAAAACGACTTTCTCCGTTTTATCAGAAAGAGACAGCAATTCATGTGTATTTGCATCGTCATAATTGACGATCAGAGTCTTTGTATTTTTTCCCACAAGAGGATAATGCGCCTTCTTATAATTTTCAAATGTTTTATGATAATCCAGATGATCGCTAGTCAAATTAGTAATTACCACTGTCTGAAATTTAACACCCCAATAACGAAACTGCACCATTCCGTGAGAGGAAGCTTCCAGAATCGCATATTTGCACTTTTCATCAACCGCTTTTCTGAGGAATTTTTGGACATATAAAGCAGAAGGAGTGGTAAGTTTAACATCATTAAGCCATTTCTTATCGCCTATCTGAAAATTAGCAGTAGAAAGCATCGCGACTTTATGGCCGCTGCCTTCTAAAATACGCGCGATCATATTGGTTGTAGTTGTTTTTCCTTTCGTTCCTGCAACGGCTATGATTTTTAATTTTCGAGCAGGAAAACCATACCTAATGGTTGCTAAAATGGCAGTAACCTTATGCATTTGAAGAATCAACTCATAAGGTATAATTTTTCTTAAAATATTTTTGATTTTATACAGCATATTTTTATTCCTTATCTTTGTTTTTTATTATAAATAAATATTTTATGATCTCGATTATCAACATAGTAAACAATCCGGCACCGATAACCACCGCCCAATCAAGCAATCCAAGCGCTTCTGTTTCCAAAATTCCCTGCAAAAACGGAAGATAAATCGCAATTAGTTGGAAACCGAATGCCAGGACGAGTGCCACAATGAGATACATATTTGAAAATGTTTTTTTTTGCAGTACTGAATAACGGAGCGAACGAAGACTAAATACATAAACAAGAGAATCAATAGACAAAATAGAAAATACAATAGAACTGGCTTTTTGAAAATCTCCCGTAGTTCTGTTTATATATTCAAAAACTATAAGCGCTATAACTCCGGAAATTATACTGATTGCGACGACAAGGGTTTTCATTTCGGTATTAAGAAGGGGCTCATTTTTCTTCCGCGGCTTTTGTTTCATTGTTCCTTCTTCTTCCGGTTCCAAGGTCAAAGCTACATTAGGCAAACCATCAGTTATCAAGTTTATCCATAATATCTGGGCTGCCGTAATCGGAATTGGCAAACCGACAAGCAAGCTGCCACCAACTATAACCACTTCGCTAAAACTGTCTGAAATAAGATAAAGAACGACTTTTCTTATATTCTCGAAAATAACTCTGCCTTGACGGATCGCAGTTATGATAGTTTTAAAATTATCATCAAGCAGCACAAGATTGGCAGTTTCTTTGGCAACTTCCGTGCCGCTTCCGAGTGCAATTCCGATATCAGCTTTTTTAAGCGCCGGCGCATCATTGATTCCGTCTCCGGTCATTGCCACTACTTCTCCTCTGGCCTGCCAGGCATCAACAATGCGAGATTTGTGCCGTGGCGAAACTCGTGCATATAATTTGATTCTGCCGACTAAATTGGCAAAATCTTTGGTGCTCATTTGGTCAAGCTGCTCCCCTTCCAGAATGTTATCATTCTCAACTTTCATCCCTAATTCGTTGGCAATAGCTTTGGCGGTTAAAGGATTATCACCCGTAATAATTATGGTTTTTATGCCTGCCTCTTTTGCCGTATCTAAAGTTATTTTCGCTTCCGCCCGCAATGGATCTTTCAGGGCAACAAGACCGACAAAAATAAGATTGTTTATAATGTCTTCATCATTCTTCTCATTAAAAAGATAATTGATTTCCTTGTTGGTTTTTTTGAAAGCCACAGCAAGAATACGCAATCCTTCCTTGCTCATATCGTGCTGTTTCTGCTTCAAAAATCGGACATCATCTTCCCGCATTTCCCGAGTCTCGCCGTCAACCAAGACATATCTGGAACGATTTATGATTTCTTCCGAAGCTCCTTTTACATAAACAATATAATCTTCCATTTCCCGATTCAAGGTCGCCATAAACTTTCTATCAGAACTGAAAGGAATCTCATTAATCCTGGCAGATCCGGCACTTATTTCTCTAGGGTCAAAACCGGCATAAAGCCCTGCAAGCAAAAAAGCTTTCTCTGTATAACCGCCATGAATAATCCAATCTTCCAATTTTGCCTCGGGATTTTCTACTACAGCATCATTGCAAATCATTCCTATGCGTATTGCCATCATATGATCCGCATCTCCGTCTTCTTGAGGCATCCTATAAATCTTCCCATCGTGATTCATCCGAAAAGAAGATTTCATAGTAACAATATGATCAACCTGCATGGTGCCTTTAGTAAGGGTTCCGGTCTTGTCAGTGCATATAACACTTACACTCCCCAAAGTTTCAGCGGCAATTAATTTTCTAACCAAAGAACCATTTTTAAGAATGCGCTGCATACCAACAGCCAGAATGATCGTTACAGCCACCAGCACGCCTTCAGGAATCGCTGCCACAGCAATAGCCACGGCGGTAGTAAACATCTCCAAAAAAGGAATGGAGCGAACAAATCCTATCGCCATAACTATAATCAAAATCACAAAAGTGATTATTCCAAAGGATTTGCTAAAATTTTTCAATTCGATCTGAAGAGGAGTATCAGCATCTTCGGTTTGATCCAACAAATGAGCTATCTGTCCAAATTTAGTATTAAGAGCAGTATCTGTGATAACTGCGAGACCGCGCCCCTTTAACACAGAAGATCCCATATATACCATATTCTTTTTGCTCTCAGTCTCATTGCCTTGATCCAAATATTCTACGGTCTTTTGAACAGGCACCGATTCTCCAGTTAGAACCGCTTCGTCCACTTCCATCTCATACGATTCTAAAACTCTACCATCCGCCGGAATTTTGTCTCCAGTTTTAAGCACTAATATGTCCCCCGCCACAATATCATTTGTGTTTATCTCCTTTTCTATTCCATCCCGTATAACATAAACTTTGTGCTCTACGACACTGCTCAAAGCCGCCAAAGCTTCCTCGGCTTTTATCTCTTGGACAAAACCTACAACCGTATTCAAAAAAACTGCAAAAAGTATAACTCCCACATCTAAATATTCACCCAATAGAAAAGAAACAGCCGCAGCCGCAAGCAATACGTAAACCATTGGGCTTTTGAATTGTGAAATTGCCACGCCCAAATAAGTAAATCTCTTTTTTTCAGGAAGTTTGTTCTCGCCATATTTTTTTATTCTTCTTTCAGCTTCCTCAGTAGAAAGCCCTGACTTAGAAGTTTTAAAAATCTGGACAATTTCCTGCACACCCAGAGCATGCCAATTTTTATTTTGCATTTTTGTTTGTTATTTTATATTTCAATACATTTTTATTCATTATAAG
>CAZKLR010000074.1:0-4081 GCA_964553695.1 uncultured Candidatus Saccharibacteria bacterium
AAAATGAGCGGGTGATGGGAATCGAACCCACGTCCTCAGCTTGGAAGGCTGATATAATGAGCCATTATACGACACCCGCAAATCCATACCTATTTTGCACTTCAATATTGTAGCATATAAAATAGATATGGCAAGTATCTTGAATAAACAAAACCTTTTCTTTTACAAAATGTTCACTCTTTGCAATATTTCATGTTCAACTACTTCCCTGTCTCGGCCATATTTTAGGATTGAAAGTTGTCTGATATTTTCAGCAAGCTCTTTGTTGCCTCTTTGCGGCGGATATGTTTGCATATTAAAACCTTCGCTTATTACTCCATTTATCATAAGTTTCACATATGCATTATAGTTGTCTATGTTAATAAGATCCTGCTCGTTAAAAACTGGAGCAAATTGTTTCGCTAAGAATTCAGCATCTTCAGGGCCAATCCTGAAGGAACAGAGAGTGCCGATATTTCCAAAAACCGATTTTTTAATTTCATCAGGAAGCTGGCCCAAAAATTGATGCGCCACCGTCAAACAGAGCCGATATTTTCTTGCTTCGGAAAGAATAGTTGAGATGCTATCTGTTGTGAAATTCTGAAACTCATCTATATAGAGATAAAAATCCTTTCTTTCTTCTTGTGAAATGTCTGTTCTACTGAGAGATGAAATTAATATTTTACCAACCAAAACAAGTCCGAGAAGATAAGCGTTCGTTTCTCCGATTTTTCCTTTGGAAAGATTAACAAGCAAAATTTTTCTATTGTCCATAACTTCCCGGAAATTGATGGAGCTCTTTTGCTGACCGATAATCGGGCGCATTGTATCGTTCGAGATAAATTGCGTTAATTTACTTGTGATATAAGGAACCATATTGGCGAGTGCCGCCTCTCCGCCTGCTTTTTCTGCTTCTTTTTGCCAAAAATCCCTCACAATCATATTCTTGCATTTGGAAAGTTTATATTTTCTGAAGTTGGCATCTGCTAGAACTTTGGAGATTTCAATCAAAGTTGAACCTGATTCCGGATCATCCATAATAAGCAGCATCGCATTTCTCATATATTGTTCAAACATCGGACCTCCGGTTTTGGAAAGATCATACAATTTATCGAAAACTTTTATCATTTCATTAATAACGAAAGTTTTTTGCTCGGGATAGTTCGGATCATATTCCAATAAATTAAGTCCCATTGGCCGCTGCGTATTGGAAGGGTCGAAGAGAATAACGTCTTCCGCTCTTTCTTTTGGAATAGCTTCCAGCGCTTCTTCGATCAAATCTCCGTGCGGATCAATCACACAAAGCCCTTCTCCGTTTCTTATATCTTGTTTTATCATTTCCCCCAGGAATCCTGATTTTCCGGTTCCGGTTTGACCGATTATATACATATGTCTTCTGCGGTCTTCTTTGCCTATTTTTATAGTTCTATCTTCTCCGCGATAGACATTATGGCCCAAAGTAAGACCTTGGTTAAGAATTGCGGAAGGAGCCGGAGCTTGTCTTGATTTTTGCCATTTGATTTGAGGAGTTTCAGTTGCGGCAATAGGAAAATGAAAAACGCTAGCCAGTTCCTCTGTGTTTAGAATGACTTTTTTGTTTTCTTCAAAATTTCTGAATATGAAGTTATACAGCGTTTTGTTGAGAAATTTTGATTTCCCGAGAAAAGCTTCCGTTATTTTGAATCCGTTATTATTTGGCAAATTGAATTGTGAAAAAGAGCTTTCAAGTTCTTTCAGCAAGTTTTCTGCCTTTTCTTTCGTAGGTGCTGATGTAACAAGGCGAATATTAGCTTCAAATCCTACTTTTGCAGCCTTAGTTTCTACCGCTTTAATAATTTCTTCTTGGACCGGCGTTAAAACTACCGGCTTTTCTTCCTCCTTCTTGCTATTGGACATTAAATTCTCAAGCAGCCATTTTATAATCTTTAGTACGCCGGATCCTGCGCCCACATCGCCATCAAAATTTTTACCTTTCTGCATCATCTTGATAGCATTTTTGCTTTTTTCTTGCCATACCTCTCCTATGGATCTCATAACAATTTGAAATGCGGCGCCTTCTCCCAATGGAATTTTGCTAAGCGCGCTTGTAATACTGGAAAGCGGATCGGCTTCGAGATTTTGATAGGTTTTTATTGGAAATATAAAATCTTTCTTTAGCGTAATATAAGAACCTGCTGCGCCTCCATTAGGCACAAAAATATTATAGTCATTTATTCTCTCAACATTGGCATCTTGATAAAAACTGTGAATTTGTTTTTCTACAATTGTTAAAAACTTTTTTGGTACTCCTACGTAAAAAAATATCTCATTGCTATCGGTTGGTGTAGAAACTTCAAAAGACATATAAAAAGGACCGTAAAGAAGTCTTGTCATCATCGGTTCTCTGATATTACTGAGACTGGAAAAAAGCTGTTCCATTACAGATATATATTGTTTTCTGTCTTCTGCGGCGTTCTTTTCCTTCTGCTCCGCTTTTTTTGATACTGAAACTTGCAATACTGCCATATTCAGCGATCTGGTAATTTTCCCTGAACTTCTTTGCCTTTTATACATTAACCATACTACCATAATGGCGACAAGACTAAAAAGAAATATTGCAATTTCGGCAGTACTTGCTTCAATGATGTAACCGTATAGTTCTGTTTCCATATTATTTTTATAAGTCTGTTTTTATTATAAAACAAAATCACCAAGAGGAAAAATTATAGTTCTTTAAGTTTCTTTTGTTCCACAAGCTTTCCATGAAGTTCTCCAATTAATTTATCGTGAAGCAAGTCGAGGATGTAAGGGTCTCCCAGGTTATAAGCAACGTTGATGCTGTGGTTAATTCCTTTTTCGAGGGCGATTCCAACAAGTGTCTCGACTTTTCTGCTTTCATCCATTGCCGCAATTGTTTTTGCATCTCTTTCAACCTCTTTTTTCTTTTGGTCATCGGTTTGTGTCGCAGAAGCTGAAGTTGGCACAGCTGAAATTTGCGGCTCGGAGAAAGTGTTTTGATATGTTTCCGCTTGCTTTTCGATCTGGTCTATTCCGTTTTCTATATTGATAGCAGCTTTTTTTTCAGCAAGTTGTCTTTCCAGTTCTTGTATTTCCTGAAGCCTTGGATTTTCAGCGCTGTTAATTTCTGGCATATATTTTTATTATTATTTGATTAATTTGAACATAGAAACTATAAACTTCGGCAACACTGTGTCGGATCCGAATAGAGACTTCATAAATTTATCTCGATTTTCTTCAGTTGTAAAATACATCAGAAGCCCCCAGCCTCCAAAAGCTACAGCTGCTTTTCCTATGGCCGCGCCAGTGATTTTTCCTTCTAAAACTCCTAAAGTTTTTAATAATCCCGAGCTGCCTGCTTCTTCTGCTATTTTATCCAGCGCTCCTCCTTCTATACCTTCTACAAATTTTCTGCAACCATCTATTGCAAGATATGTGCCAACGAGCATTGCAATAATTCCCGCAAGATCTTTCCATATGCTTTTGACTATTTCTTCCCCTTCCTCTATTTCTCTGACTTCTTCTTCGGTAACCTCCGTAATGCCTTTATCCAGAATGCTTGCCATTCTTTCCAGCTTGTTGATTCCTGACAGTCTGATGTAGTGGCCTATGGTCTGGAATTCGGAATCATCCTTGTTTTCTTCCGGGATCTGCTCGTCGTATTCTTTGCCGGATTTAAGATATTCGCATTTAAAAAAGTCAGCATATCCCCTTAGAAGACTTGCGTATTCTTTAAAGTATTCGTTTATCTCTTTAATATCTTCCTCGTTGCTTTTTGTTATATCTTCTCTTATTTCCGGCAGGCTTCTTCTTTGCAGTATTTCCAAATATTTACTTTTTAATTCCTCCACCCTTTTTTGTTTTTCTTCGTTCAGAACAGACATCGCTATTTCATTTTGCTTTTTCGTTATTTCGTCTTCCGTTGCATTGTCATTAAAACCTAAATTTTCTCTGAATCTGGCTTGTGTCTGTTTTATTTCTTCCCTTTTATCCTCCGCAGATTGCTGGGCATATTCCATCCATAAATCTTTGTCTTCTTCGCGGATAATATTGTCTTGCACAAGTTTTGCGGCCAACGCTTCGATTTTTTCTCTTATCTTTTGGC
>CAZKLR010000075.1:0-3976 GCA_964553695.1 uncultured Candidatus Saccharibacteria bacterium
GCCCATTATATCACGGTCTTTTCCTGTAGTTTTACCTGCTTTAGCTGATACTTTTGCTGTTTCGGCTATCACTTTCAAAGTTCTGTCGGGAGCAAAATCAAAAACGAAACACTCTTCTTTTTTTCTGCCGTTAATCAAAGCAGGCGTTTGCACCCTGAAAATGGTTTGCATATAACTTGATGCTGAGGTATTGAATGAACCGGCTAGCATAAAAACGGCAGACCATGCAGGAACAGAAACTCCGGTGGTTAACCTACCACAAGATATTGTAATAGTGTATGTTTCGTGAGGTTTATTGCTGATAGCATTTTGAACTTTTTTCAATGCTTCTTCATTGGCTTCTTCTTCATCACCATCACCGGCAACATTCACAATTTTAAATTGTCCAAAAACCGGATGTGCTTGCAACAAACTGCTTAAAGCTCTGGCTTCTTTTACTCCCGGAACCATCCACAATGAATGGCGGAAATTATCTCTGTATTCCTTGGTAGAATAAGGGTAGTTACTTTCTTTATCTTCTTTGCAAATCAAATTCAAAAAATACCGGACATCTTTTTGGTGAAGAAAATCTCCCTCATTATTCACTCTAAAAAATTCATGAAAATTGAAGGCAACATCCTCATCAACAAAATTATTTATTAGTTTTCCAAGGTCATAAGTATAAATATTTAATCTTGGCAGAGAAGCATAAGGGTTAGGGTCACCAAAGTGTATTTCGTCCCATTCCTTTTTAGCTTTTTGCTCCATCACATAATCCCATGTGTAGATTTCATCTTCTTTGTAGTTGTCTAGCAGATTAAACGGAGTGCCCGATAGATGAAGCACTTTAGTTGTTGATTTTACCAGTTCTGTCATCACATTTTTGCCCAATTCGGTTTGAGTACCCTCGTGGGCTTCATCCACGATGATAAAGTCCCAAATTGCGTTGAAAACTTCGTCGTTTTTATCGAAATTACCGCCAGCTTGGGCAGAACCTCTCAAATCCTGCATTGAAGCAAAGTAAATGTACTTTGAATTTTCTTTTTTTACTTCTTTTTCAAGGTTTTCAAACGAATTTCCTTTGCTTTTAGATCCATACAAAAAACTCGGTTTGTCGTAAAATATTTTGCCAAAATCTTCATACCAGCCTGCATCCACAACAGGACGGTGTGTTAGGATTAGAGTTCTTGTGAAGTCCATATCCTTAACCACTTGAAGTGCAGAAAGTGTTTTCCCAAAACGCATTTTTGCAAACCAGAGCATTTCGTTACTCTTTTTGAATTGCTTTTTAGTTTTGTCAATGGCATCTTGTTGTTCAGGTCTAAATTCAATTGGACTTTTGTCCATTGATTTTTCGCATTCTTTTAATGAATTACGACCTTCTTTAACCGCTTTGATTGCATTTTTTATCGTTTCAAGGTCGGTTAAAAACCATTCGTTCGCTTTATTTTTTTTGTCAAAAGTCTTTCGCTCAATCCCTGAACGTATGAGGACTTGATGAACTTCGGAGTCGGAAAATGATTTTAACATCCCTTTGTCGTTGTAAACGCTAACTTCGGTATAAAGCAAATCATAAAGAATTCCTGCTGTTTGCGTATATTGATTTATCCTTTTTTTAGCGGCTTCATTCAGTGCTTTGCTATTTGGTTCTAAGCCCCAAATATTTTCATTGTCGGAAGTTGCTTCTCCAATTTTTAAACAGCCTTTATGCAGCGCATCGTTAATGCGAAATACATAAATAAGTTTCAATTTAAGAGATGATGTAAATTTCATATCATGTTTATTTTTTAAGCAAGTCAATAAATTTTATTTTCCTGCCTTTCGTCCCAGTTGCCGAGTCATTATTGTTCCAATCCTTTATTAAACAATAGATACCATTATGTTTTTTAATGTTGTCTTTTGTACATCCCATGCACTCCAGTGATTTAATTTCAACGTCACCAAACAAATTTGTAGTTTCTGTTCGTTTTGTGCCACAACTTTTAGGAATTACTCCTTTCAAACCATCCATTTGCCATACATTCCAAGATATGATATAAGCTATATAGTGAATGGATTTTAGTAGCGGCACTTTGCCAAATTTTAAAGTGTAATTTTCAATAAATGTGATAAGCATGGCTTCTCTCGCAAGGAGTAAACTGTCACCCTGCCATTCAAAAGCATAAATATTTTTATATGCTGTTTGTGCTGCTTCCAGCCACTCTCCGGAGTCATCCACATTTTCATTGATAACACGTAATTTTCTATCTAAAAGTCCTATGCGTTTTTTTATCGGAATAAAATCGCCTGTTGTAGTATCGTAACGACTTGTTATGTAAGGGGCTTCACCGCAAGCCATTTCAAGCCGAGTGTCTCTTACATAATGTTTCCATGTTTTACCTTTGGGAAAGTTTATTTTATTTTGATTTACATCCCATTTCTGGGTGCCGTCTTGCAAAATTAATTCAGTATTGAAAACATTATCTTTTTCAAACCAAGCATTGTCAATAAGGTTGTTTTGAGCATTACAAATCCAAGAAGGTGTAAAAACTTCAGCCATTTCTCGAACCCTCGATTGTTGCATGATTTTGTTTTTTTTAACACGAGGCATTATGATATGGCCATTTTTTCCAGTAATTGAAGAAGTCTCAATTTGAGAGAAAAATTGATATTTCTCACCAAGCTCTTGATAATTTTCTGTTGCCCAAAAGATATTTTGTTGCGTAGTATGGTCACGCAAAAGGATGTCAAGCACCTCAGGATACTTTTCCAGAATGTCGTTTTCTAATATGTCTATCTTAGTTTGATGCATCAATTTTTAGTAGTCATTTTTTTGTTTGCAATGTTATTTTACACTTGTTGGTAACTCTTTTCTCCATTCCCCTCATCCCTCTACGGCTGTTTTAATACATCTCATTATGGAAATACTGTGCACTTTTGAGAGATTATCGATTCTGCTTTATTTTTTGCAAATTTATAATTTTATATGATTTATATTGATATTCACATTTTCTTTTCTTGTTTTGCTATAATGATCTCAAAATGTTACATCCTCAAACGGCTTATTAAGTTTAAGCAAGATATTCTCAGTAAACATATTATATCTATACCTCAGACAAACTTATATTCTCCGTTATCTTCAATTAATTAGCCGCTATCCCTATCCTTTAGTTACATTAGCTGTTTTTTATATAATTCTTTATATTTTTCTCAATAGCGCTCACAAAAATAATAATTATTCTTTTCAATAGAAATTGTTTTTTTTTCTGCTTTATTTTCAAATAATTAATCATATCCCAAAAAAAATGCAATTCCCTTTCATACGCCCAAACGTTGAGAGGGAACTGCGAGGGTAGTTTGTTTACCTAATTGCAAGAAGCTTATTTGGCGGGTTCAGCAGCAGCTTCTTCCGGCTCATCGGCATCCCCGGATCTGCTTCGCCTTATCTTGACCACCTTGCGGTATTCAAGGATAATTTCCAATACACTCGCTTCTTCTGCCTGCAAGGGAGTAAAAACGGCCTACTCGTCCGTAATGTGTAACGCGGTCGGAGTGGCAGCAGTGATGAGCTCTGAAATCCGTTAAAAAATTAAAGCGCTCTTCATTGCGAAGATAATCCGGATTAAACTTTGTAATTTGTACCATTGTTTGCATGCTTTTCCGCGCTTAAATTCAATCTCCCGGTTCTGCAAAATGCCAATCCGACCTCGGGAAATGCCCCTGCAAGTCTGCAAAGTATAAATTTTTCTGTTAGAATTATATTATTAAATCTTGGAAGTGTAAATTTACATGTTGGAATTATATTATTAAATCTAGAAAGTGTAAATTTACATGTTGGAATTATATTTCTAAATCTAGAAAGTGTAAATTTACATGTTGGAAATGCCCCCGCAAGTCCGGGTGAAGAAATCTCAACCTCGGGGAATGCCCCTGCAAGTCTGCATGATGAAATCCCGACCTCGAGAATTATATTTGCAAGTCTGCAAAGTGTAATCCCGACCTCGGGAAATGCCCCTGC
>CAZKLR010000076.1:0-1777 GCA_964553695.1 uncultured Candidatus Saccharibacteria bacterium
GACGGTAAAAGTTGCAATAGGAATAGGAGGTTCTTTTGATGTTATTTCGGGCCGTATAAAACGCGCGCCAAAGTTTTTTCAAAAACATGGATTGGAATGGCTATGGCGTTTTATTTTGCAGCCTCGGCGAATAAAGCGTATTTATAACGCTACGATAAAGATGAGCTGGTTGATTTTTATGGACAAAAAAGATACTATAAAATAGTAAATTTGCATATAACTCGTAATTTTTATTTAATCAGAATGACAGAAAATACTAAAAAGATCCGGACCCGATTTGCGCCCAGTCCGACCGGATATGTGCATATTGGCAGTGTTCGCACGGCGCTTTTCAATTATCTTTTTGCCAAAAATAACGGAGGTACTTTCTTTTTGCGCATTGAAGATACGGATCGTACTCGTCTGGTAGAAAATGCCGTTGATTATCTTCTTAAAATTTTCGATATTTTGGGCTTGAATCCTGATGAGGGGGTAATTCTTGATAAAGAAGGAAAAACCGCTCAAAAGGGCGATTTTGGGCCTTATATCCAATCTGAAAGATTGCCGATTTATCAAAAATACATAAAAGAGCTGCTAGATAAAGATTATGCATATCATTGCTTTTGCAGTCAAGAGAGATTGCAGCAGGTCCGCGAAGAAAGACAGGCTCAAAAACTGCCTCCTATGTATGACGGGCATTGTCGCAGTCTTTCTAAGGATGAGGTTGCAGCAAAACTGGCGGCCGGCGAGCCTTATGTTATCCGTATGAGGATTCCCAAAGAAGGTTTTACGGAATTTGACGATCTTGTTTACGGACACATAAAAATCAAAAATGAACTCATTGATGATCAAGTTTTGATGAAATCGGACGGTTTTCCGACATATCATTTTGCTCATGTGGTTGATGACCATCTAATGCAGACTTCGCACGTTATTCGCGGCGAGGAATGGTTGCCATCCGCTCCGAAGCATATACTTCTTTTTAAATATTTCGGATGGGAAACGCCTCAATATGCTCATTTGCCGCTTCTGCTTAATCCTGATAAGACAAAGCTAAGTAAAAGGCAAGGAGATGTTTCTACCGGCAGCTATTTGGAGAAAGGCTATCTGCCCGAAGCCATATTGAATTTTATAGTCCTTCTCGGATGGAATCCTAAGACGGAAGAAGAAATTTTCTCGATAGAAGAGATGGTACAGAAATTCAACCTGTCTGGAGTGAACAAATACGGTGCAATTTTCAATACTGAAAAACTGGATTGGATTAATGGAATATATATCCGCAAAATGGATCTGGATAAGCTCACGAATCTTTGCGTTCCTTATTTGGAAAAATCTGATCTTGTCGGAAAGGTTGCCAGTATGGAATTTGTTAACAAATTGACTGGCGAGAAAATGGATTTTGAGAAGCTCAAACAAATAGTTTTTCTTGAACAGGAACGAATGAAAAAGTTGTCTGAAATAGGGGAATCTGTAAAATTTATTTTTGAAGATTCTTTGCAATATGAAAAGGAACTTTTAGCTTGGAAGAAAATGACCGCCGAGGAAGCTCAGAAAAATTTGCAGATTATCCACGATGAACTGATAAAGATAGAGGAGGCTGGTTTTACTAAAGAAAATTTGATGAATATTATAAACGGATTGAAAGAAAAATCCGGTCTTAGTACTGGCGAGCTGCTTTGGCCAATGCGTGTTTCCTTGTCGGGTCGTAAAAATTCTCCAGGTCCTTTTGAAATTGCTGAAGTTCTAGGGAAAACGAAAACGCTTAGCAGAATTGTTGCTGCGATTGGAAAATAAAAAT
>CAZKLR010000076.1:1877-3897 GCA_964553695.1 uncultured Candidatus Saccharibacteria bacterium
TATAACAGTAAAAGGTTAATGTTCTGCCAGTGAAAAAAGAAGAAAAATACACGATAGCGCGCAAATTTATTATCTATATTTTGATAGTCTCTTTTATTTTGCCTCCAATTACAGTCAGCGTTAATGCTGATAACAATAAAATCGAAGAGCTGGATAGCCAGATTAACGAAAAAAGCGACAGCATCAAAAATTTGGAAAATCAAGCTGCCCAATATGAAGATGAAATAAAAAATCTCAGATCTCAAGCACAGAGCCTTCAGAATGAAATGGAGCTTTTTGACGCGCAAATTGCTCAGTTGGAAGTGGAAATAAAAACCACACAATCAAAAATCGAGGAAGTAAATTTGGAAATTGAAAAACTTTTGGAAAAAATTTCAATAAAAGAACAGGAAATTGAAAAAGACAAACTGATTCTAAAAGATCTCATTCGTAAAATAAATGAATACGACAAGGAGACTGTTTTCGAAATCTTGCTTAAAAGCGAAGAGATCTCCAGTTTTTTTAATGAATCTGACTATGTGGGTACTGTAGGGGAAAAGATAAAAAGTTCTCTTGATAGCTTAAAAAAAGCGAAACAGGAATTGGAATCTCAAAGAGAACAGGCGGAATTGAAAAAGAAAGAATTAGAAGAGCTGGAAGCGGATATTCGCATGAAACGAGATTCTTTAGCTGCTGAAAAAGCTGCCAAGGAAGAGCTCTATAATGCCACTAAAGGAAGCGAGGAAAGATATCAGAATCTTCTAACCAATACCAGAGAGCAAAGAAAATCGATTCTGGGAGACATCAACAATTTGATGGCCGAAAGACAGAAAGAAATTGCCAAAATTGCTGCCGAAGTGGACAGACCAGCAACTGCAGCTTCAACTATTTGGTATTTTTCGCAAAATGATCCAAGATGGAAAAGTGATTATATAGGTGTGTCAAATTCCACTATCAACGATTATGGTTGTGCTTTAACTTCTGTTGCTATGGTTTTTCGTTATCATGGCATAGATATAACACCCAAGGTTCTGGCACGTCAGCCTATATTCGTTAGAGATCTTATTTCCTGGCCAACTCAATGGAGATTTTTGGATCTGGATTATAATTCATATCACAAGAGTGGTGGATTAGAAAATTCTGATTGGAATCGTATAGACCAAGAGATTGCAGCAGGAAATCCGGTAATCGTGTTTATACGTGCTATCGGCAGAAACGCCGGACACTATGTTGTAATTCATAGCAAGGATGCCAGAGGTTATATTGTGCACGATCCTGTAATGTGGAATGGCCAAAGCGGTGCGAATATTTATCTTTCAACAACAAGAAGATATCTCGAAACTGTCTATAAAACAAATACTGTAATAGACCAAGTAATCATTTATAAATAAATATTTTTAAAGACCCTTGTTAAGCGAGGTGTCTTTTTTTTTATTTTTAAAAGGGGATTTGCCAAAAAAATGCGAATCCCCTTTGCTTTTTTATAACCGAAAACTACCAACACAAGGTGCGTTTAGGGCAATAGCTCTGCCTATATATCCCAGATCCGATCCGGGATCTGTGTTTTGTTGGATTTCCGGTATATTATTAAGATATTGCTTTAGCATTATCTTAATATATCCTGGATTCTTGCGCTGGGACGAGAATGACCAATAAAAAGAAATAATTATATGTATAGAATGTAGACCAAATAATTATTCTTTACAATCTAATGATTATACATATAAGGACATAAAATATTCTTATTGTCAAAATTTAAAAATATTGGAGAGGTAGTAAAAATCAATTGAAAAAACGAAGTAAGAAATCCATTAAGTTTTAGGAAGATGAGATTAGGGAGAAACATCATTTCATTATAGAAAAATGTGGCGGTAGAAATAACAAAGAGCGCGCAAGAAGTAAATATAAATAAAGGCGTCAAGAATGAGTATTACAAGTTTGGCTTTTAAAGCCAGCTTTTTGGATATTTATGTCGTAAAACCTACATTATGCGACGCTATATATTTTTGCACTTCACTCTATCTTCCTACAAAAATAAATG
>CAZKLR010000077.1:0-3799 GCA_964553695.1 uncultured Candidatus Saccharibacteria bacterium
CATATGCAAGAATGGGAGATTGAGACAAAAAGTGCGAAAGAGACACAGGAAGCTGCCGGAAAGTTTGTTGTGGAAATTCTTGCAAGCTGGGAAGGGAGAGGGGCTCGGGTGGTTTGTCTCTGGGGCGATTTGGGCAGCGGTAAAACCACTTTTACGCAGGGAATGGCTAAAAAACTAGGCGTTCGGGAGGTCATTAATAGTCCGACTTTTTTGATTATGAAGAAATATCCGCTTGCGGGAGACTATAAGGGGAGGAATTTGTATCATTTTGACATGTATAGAATTCAGGGCAAAGAAGATCTTTGGGACTTGGGGTGGAATGAAATTTTGGCAGAAGAAAAAAATCTTGTGGTGGTGGAGTGGCCGGAAAAAATAAAAGAGATTTTGCCGGAAGAGAGGATTGATATAAACTTCAATTTTATTTCTCAGGATACTAGGCGGATTGTTTTTCGATCGCAATCAAAACTTTAAGGTTAATCTAAACATATGATTACCAAAACACAACTTGATGCTGCCGTTTTCGACTCGGAACGAAGAATTGATTCCAGAATCGATTCTAAATTTAATGCGCTCAAAGACAACTTGGAAGAGATAACTAAAGATGTTGCGCGGCAGCAGAAAAAATGCCAAGATATAGAAACTGCTTTTATGACAGGCAATGGCAACGGTCTTGCAAAAAATAATGACATTGAAGAGATCAAAGAAAGGCTGGCAAATATTGAAGTCGCCATCAGCCGAATTATTCTTGATTTAGGCAAAGGAGTTTCGGCGCAAGATGATAAGGTTAGCCGCGATGGAATTAAAGACGAATTAAACTCATAGACTTTAAGATTATGCAGGCAGACAAAAAATTTATTTTGGTTGATTCCAATGCGATTATGCATCGCGCTTTTCATGCGCTTCCGCCTCTCACTACCAAGAGCGGGGAAGTCGTTAGTGTGGTTTATGGCTTCACCTCGGTGCTGCTCAAAATTATCAAGGAGCTTAAACCGGAATATGTCGCATGCGCTTTTGATGTTGCCGGGGGAACTTTTCGCGGAGAAATTTTTGACCAGTATAAAGCAGGCCGCAAGAAACCGGATCAGGAATTTTATGATCAGATTGAAAGCGTGAAGGAAATTGTGCGCGCAATGAACATTCCTATTTATGAGAAAGTTGGCTTTGAAGCGGATGATATAATCGGGACAATTGCTCAGAAAATTTCCAAGGACAAGGACATTGAAGTTTTTATAGCAACCGGAGATATGGATGCGCTTCAGCTGGTTGGCAAAAATGTGAAGGTCTATTCTTTCAAAAAAGGAATTTCGGAGACGATTGTCTATGACGCGGAAAAAGTGTTTGAGCGGTACGGGATCCGACCTGATCAAGTGGTGGATTTTAAAGCGATTCGCGGAGATGCTTCCGATAATATTCCTGGCATCAAAGGCATCGGGGAAAAGGGGGCGGTAAATCTTCTTCAGGAATTCGGGACGATTGAAAATCTCTATAAAAAAATAGAAAGCAAAGACGGAGCCGATTCTATAAAATCCGGAGTATTGGATAAACTGGTTTCTCAGAAAAGCAGCGCCTTTATGAGCAAGGAGCTGGCAACTATCAAGTGCGACGTTGATATGGATTTTCGCTTGGAGGATTGCATTTGGGGAGATTATGACCGTGAAAATCTTTTGAAAATTTTTCGCAGGTTTGAATTTTTCAGTTTGATCGGCAGATTGGAAGAAACTGAAAACAACATCAATCACAAAGAAGTTTTACAAACCGAGACAAAAAGAAAAATGCAGGTTGTTTGCCGCGCCATTAAGGCGGAAAAAGATTTGGAGATTCTTATTGATAAAATCAAAGCTTCAGGCACTTTTGTCTTTAAGACAATGGAAACGGTTCACAAAATTGCCGAGAAAAATCTCAATGGATTGATTTTTATATTCGATAAAAAAGAAATTTTTTATGTGCCGATAGATTGTGAAGCGCAGGCCGACCTAAATCTTTTTAGCGAGAAAAAAATAGATAATCATTTTTTGGATAAGCTCAAGCCTTTTTTGGAAGATGAAAAATATAGGAAAATAGGATTTAATCTGAAGCGGGATATGGAATGTTTAGCTGCGTATGAGATTCGGCTGAACGGGCTGGAGTTTGATGCTATGCTGGCGGCTTATATTTTGGATCCGGGCAAGCGGGAATATAGCGAGGAGAAAGTTTTTTTTGAAAATCTGGGAATGGATGTTTCCTGCGAATTTGTTTCCGGGGACGAAGCTGGACTTGATTGCAAATTTGCGGAGATGGTTTATCTTTTTGATCTTAAGGAGAAATTTGAAAAGGATCTGAAAGCAACTGGAATGGAGAGGCTCTATTATAAAATCGAAATGCCTTTGATTCCGGTTCTGTGCGATATCGAAATGACTGGCGTAAAACTGGACATTGATTTTCTAAAGGCGATGTCGAAAGAAGCGGATCAGGAGATTGAGAGAATTTCCGGCACAATCCACCATCTGTCGGGCGATAAGGATTTTAATATAAATTCTTCAAAGCAGTTGGCAGCGGTCCTGTTTGAGAAAATGAAAATTCCCACGCAGAATATTAAGAAAGGCAAGACGGGATATTCAGTGGCGGCAAGCGAGCTGGATAAAATGCGCGGTGAATATGAAATCATTGATTATATTTCCGAATATCGCGAACTGGCAAAACTTAAGAATACTTATATCGATGCGTTGCCTAAATTGATAAACAAAAGTACTGGCAGATTGCACACGACTTTCAATCAAGACATTACCGCAACCGGCCGGTTGTCCTCTTCTGATCCTAACTTGCAGAATATACCTATTCGAACAGAAATTGGCCGAAGGATTCGGAAAGCTTTTGTTGCGGAGGCAGGGAGAGTTTTGCTTTCGGCGGACTATTCTCAAATTGAGCTTCGTATTATTGCAACGATTGCCGACGACAAAATAATGCAGGAGATTTTTCAGAAGGGCTTGGACATTCATAGCGCGACTGCGGCTGAAGTGAATCAAGTTCCGCTGTCGGAAGTTACGCCTGAAATGCGGCGTGCGGCGAAAGCGCTTAATTTTGGAGTGATCTATGGAATGGGTGTTTTTGGTTTTGCGCAGTCGGCGGGAATTGATCGGGCAAAAGCCAAGGAATTTATAGACAACTATATGAAGAGATTTTTTGCCGTTGCCGAATATATAGAGAATTCAAAAACGGAAGCGAAGGAAAAAGGATATGCCGAGACACTGTGGGGAAGGCGAAGATATTTGCCGGAGCTGAAGTCTTCCAATGCGATGGTCCGTTCTGCGGCAGAGCGAATGGCAATAAATATGCCGATTCAAGGTACGGCTGCAGATCTGATGAAGATTAATATGATTAAGATCGCCGAGTGGGCGGAAGCATATAATTCAGAAAATTCGGATGCGGTTAGAATTCTGCTGCAAGTTCATGACGAGCTTCTGTTTTCGGTTCAAGAAAAGTTTTTGGAATCGGCAGGAGAGGGAGTAAAACATATTATGGAAAACGGACATATCAAGTTTGACGGCCAAGATATAAATTTTTCCGTTCCGATTGAAGTCAGCCTTAAATCCGGAAAGAATTGGGAAGAGATGAAATAAACTTTATTGTTTGATGTATATATTCTATTGTATATGCTATAATAATAATGTCTTCAAGATATAATTTTATAAAACTCTTGATATGTTTTCTTTAAATAAAAACCATATAAAATCCTCTGTAAATTTTGGTATAAATTTAGTGCTCCTGTTTTCTTTTCTCTTCTCCCAGCTCTCTTTAGCTGAGATATTTTTGTATCAAAATA
>CAZKLR010000078.1:0-3786 GCA_964553695.1 uncultured Candidatus Saccharibacteria bacterium
ATAACCGGCAATATGCCGGTTTTAATTTGAGCGAGGCATAAAAAAATGATAAAATAAAATTATGATATTTAATTGAAAATGATGAATAAAGATAAGAAAGTAAAAACGCTTTCTCTGGCGGCTCTAGCACTATTTGTGATCGTTTTAGTCGTAGTCAGCCAGACAAAAAGCAAACCTTTTACAATTGAGAATAGCGTTGACGAATCTCCGGCTCAAGAAGAAGAGGCTGTTAAAGAAGATGTAAAGGAAAATAAAGAGAAAAGTTTGATTAATGGTTTGGCTTGCGAAAACCCGAAGCAAAGGCCTATAGCAGTAACAATGGCTGGCGATCCGGAAGCGCGACCCCTAAGCGGAATTTCCCAGGCGGATCTAGTTGTTGAAATGCCTGCTGTAACCGGAGGCATTACCCGATATCTGGCATTTTTTGCCTGTAATAAAGCGGAGGAGATCGGAAGCGTTCGCAGTGCTCGACATGATTTTATCCCGCTTGCGATGGGTTTTGATGCAATCTTGGCGCATTGGGGCGGATCTCATTTTGCGCTTGAAAAATTGAATAATGGTATTATGAATAATATTAACGCTTTATACTTGGAAAATAGCGTCTTTTACCGCAAACTTGGAATTGCCGCCCCTCATAATGGCTTTACCAGTTTTGAGCGATTAGAAAATTATTCCAGTCAGAAAGGTTATAGTTTGACCAATTCGTTTGCCGGTTATCAGTTTTTGGACGAAGAAGAACCTGCTGCGGCCAAGGGGCTTTTAACTATTGGCTATCCCTCTACTTTTAAAGTAGAATATGAATACAGTTCAGAGAAAAATGAGTATTTGCGTTTTAAGGGCGGAAGCAGGGAAATGGATAAGAATACTTCAACTCAAGTTGCGGCTAAAAATGTCGTCGTAATGTATGCCGCTTCTCGCCAGATTGAAGGGCAATACAACGATATGGATATCGAAGGGGAAGGCAAGGCGGTTGTGTATCAAAACGGGCAGGAGATTATCGGCCGCTGGTCGAAGGATAAAAGCCAGATGACTTCCAAACTATATTTTTATAACGCTTCCGGAGAAGAAATTAAATTTGTTCCGGGGCAGATTTGGATACAGGTGGTTCAGCTTAACCAGAATGTAACTTGGACAACCGGATTTTAAACTTACAAATATGCAAGAAGGAGATAAAAAAAATATTTATTTTTGGTTTGGAAATGATGATTTTTCGATGCAGGAATCTTTAGCGGAAGAAAAACAGAAGATGCTTGAAAAGAGCAGCAGTGCGGATATTAATGACTTTGATTTTGCGAATACTGACAATCGTTTCGAACTGGAACAAAAAGTATGCAACGCTCTCAAGGGAAGTTCTCTTTTTAGTTCGGAAAAACTGACGGTGATAAGGAATTTTTGGAGCATTCAGAGAAAAACAAAAGAAAGCCAGTCTGATGGCAGCGAGGAGAAAAAAAATAGAAACACTTTTGAAGATTTTCTTATCGATTATATAGACAAAATAAATTCAGATGACAAGATATTTTTTCTGGAGTCGAGAAATATAGATAAGCGAAGCAAAGGTCATAAATTTTTTGAAGAATTATCCAAGAAGGGCAAGATTGAAAAAAAAGAATTCACCATGCCGCTGGGTTTCAAATTTAATGCGTGGCTGGAGGAAAGGATAAAAAAATGCGGTGGAAAAATTTCCAAAGCTAATCTGGAATTTCTGGCAATGCTTTTGGGCAAAGGAATGGAGCAGAAAGAAAGAGGAGAAATTATTGCCGCATATGATCTTTATCAGGCTTCCAATGAGATCGATAAATTAATCGCTTATTGTGACGGAAAAGAAATTGAAAAAGAAGATATTTTGATGCTGGTTTCCGGCCGTGAGGATATGAATATTTTTGATCTTCTGGAGAGTTTGGGGAAGAGAGACAAGAGACGTGCTATATCAATTTTGTCGGGGCAGCTCAAAGAAGGTTTTAATGAAAACTATATTTTGACAATGCTTGTTTATCATTTTCGCAATTTAATAATGATAAAAAGCTTGATTAATAATGGATTGGGGTCGGGAGAAATTGCCAGCCGGACAAAAATCCATCCTATGGTGGTTGAAAAAAATATCGGCTATGCAAGACAATTGAAAGAAGAAAATCTGATTATGATTTATGAGAAATTATACAGTGCTGATTTAAGCATAAAAACCGGCAAGATGGAACCTGAGCTGGCGCTGGATCTTCTGATTGCGGCGATTTGAAATTTGTTGTTGGCGATTTCAAATCGTTTTTATTTTGAGTGAAATCTTAAGTGTTCGTTTGTAATATTTATATGTAATAGGAGGATCTAATCTATTTTAAACTTTCACCATGAGACTAATAAAAAAGTGTCTGCAAATCTTATCCTTGTCTTTCTTACTTTTCACTATTTATTCCAATCCAGCTTCCGCTTCAGATTATTATCTTTCCACTACAGGTAATGACACCAACACGGGAACAACAACCGATACCGCTTGGGCCACTCTTGATTATGCCTGTCCTCAGCTTCAAGCAGGGGATACGCTTTATGTAATGGAAGGAACTTATACCAACCAGCATTGTGTCATGGCCAATTCAGGAATAGAAGGAAGTCCAATCACAATAACGGCTTATGGTGAAATGCCTGTCTTTAAAGGAGTGGAATCTATCGTTGGGAATGGTACCGAATCTAACTTAAACGGTGCTGGAATTGCTTTGGAAGTGAATTGTAAGGATTATATCACGATTAATAAATTGAAATTTGAGAATTATTATCGGGGCATATTGGGGGTGGGTTCAAATTTTCATCTCACTGATTCTGATATTGGTAATATGGCAATGCAAGTTTTATGGATTGATGGTCATATCTATTCTCGCAGCAACAGTAATGGATCATTGCATGATGTTTTTATTGAAGGGAATAAGATTCATGATACTGCTATGACGGATAGTGCGGGGCCTAACATGATTAACATAAATGGGGTGGTGCGTTCAGCCGGAGAAGGAATGACCTACGGTATTTATTTTCGCAATAACGAGATCTATGGAAAAACGCTGCATGCGACTATCAATATACAGTCATATAATCCTGGTTGCGTCTATGATGGAAGTCCAATACAAACGATCGGTATGCAGGATTTGGTGTTTGAAGACAACTACATTCATGATATATGGGGAAGCACTGCTAGTGGCGGTTTCTATACTATATACGGCGTAGCAGAAAAAGTCGTTATAAGAAACAACAGGATATATAATACTAGTGCCGGAATTATCGGAGCATATTCCAACAGTCTTATTGAGGGGAATATTATCGAAGATGTATTCAAATTTCCTGGCATAAATATTATTTCTTCGGACACTAGTATTGGAAGCAGGAATTCTAATACAATAATAAGAAATAATACACTGAAAATGACCGGTTCCAATAATGTAATCAGTCATACGATGAAGATAAACGCATCGGATAATTTTATCATTGTAGGTAATTCCGTGGGGGAAAACTCAATTATAGGCACGGAGACGAATCCTCTTGTTGTGACCATCAAGGATAATCCAAGACAGGAATATTATGTGAAAGGTCAGACTTATGGGACTGCTATAGTGGAGTATTCGGATGGAAAAATGTTTAAGGCAATTCAAAGTACTCCATGGAATGTCCCGGTTACTTGGGAATCTGAGAAATATCTTAAAGATGGCAGCAAGGCGTTTGTACGGTCTCAGAATCTGTATGATGACCGAATAAATGTCACCACCTACCCCGCCTACGCCCTCCCCACCTCAGACTATCTGGAAATAA
>CAZKLR010000079.1:0-3785 GCA_964553695.1 uncultured Candidatus Saccharibacteria bacterium
AAACTACGGGGCAGGTGATTGAATATAATAATAAACCGATTGTGGCGGCATACTCCTCGGATTCGGGAGGTGTAACCAAGAGCGGATGCGAGGTTTTAAGTGCCAATTACTGCACAAGTGAATATAATTATTTGGACGGAGGAGTAAAGGATCCAGTGGCCACTGTTCATAATCCCAGCGCTGTAGCCGCTAGCCATGGTGCCGGAATGAGCGCAGCTGGAGCTTATCAGATGGCAACGGAAGGAAGTGATTGGCAGAAAATTATCAAATATTATTATCCCGGTGTTAGTATCGATAAATATTACTAGAACTTTGTAAATATAATTTCATATTAATTCATTAATTTGTTAATTGAAAAAAATGTCTAACAGTCAAACGGTTTTTAGAAGAATTCTTGCTTCTTGGGCTGTTGTATTTATGAGTGTTTTGTTAATTCCTGCAAATAAAGCGGACGCGGCTTGCCCGGCGACGGCGAATATTTCTTTTGGAAAAACCAGCTATAATGTCAATGACACCATAGTTCTTAATGGTTCGGACACTTCTGGGACATGGACGCTCTGTATTTATAATCCCGATGGCGTACGAAGGGTTATAACGTCAAATAATGCCAGCACTAGTACTACGGCTAATGTTGCAGGAGCGTGGAAAGGGATATTAAGAAGTGGCGGAAATTGTCCTATAAATTATTCGGCAACTGCTGATTGTCAGGCATCAACCACGGTAGCTGAAGGGTCAACATCGGGAGGAGGCACTACCGCTACGACCGAAGACTGTACAGGGGCAACTGTTAATTTCGATAAAGCTAGCTATGCTGTGGGAGATACTGTAACTTTAAATGGGTCGAATACTTCCGGTACTTGGTCTCTTTGTATATATGATCCAGATGGCAGCCGGGTAAGATCCACTTTAAATTCTACTGTTAGTAGTACAAGCGTTGCTGCTGATGTTGCCGGTGAATGGAAAGGTGTGCTTACGCCGAATGGCAGCTGTCCTACTGATTATGCTTCTTCCCATAAATGTAGAGCGGTTGCTCAAGTAGGAACAACCTCTGGAGGAGAAACAACAACGGGCGGGGGAAGCGGAAGTGGAGGATCTTCAGGTTCTATTTCCATCACGAACCCTATTGAAACCGATGACTTTACAATTTTAGTAGAAAATGTGTTGAAATGGCTACTTGGCATTGCCGGCAGTCTTGCCCTTTTGATGATAATTATCGGAGGTGTTCTCTATATGACTGCTAATGGAGATGAACAAAAAGCAGCTCAGGGGAAGAGAATTGTTACGTGGACTCTTGGCGGACTGGTAGTTATTTTGCTTTCTTACTCAATTATAGTCGTGATTGAAGATATCTTTGTAAATTAATAAATTTAATACATATGCAAAAGCAAGTTTATATTATTGTTCTAAATTGGAATGGTAAAGAGGACACATTGGACTGTCTGGAATCTTTAAAATCCACTAACTATGATAACTACAAAGTTATTGTGGCTGATAATGGCTCAGAGGATGATTCGGTAAAAGCGGTCAGGGAAAATTTTCCCGATGCGGATGTAATTGAGATAGGAAAAAATCTGGGATTTGCAGGGGGAAATAATGTCGGAATAAAGTATGCAATAGAAAAAGGAGCAGACTATGTATTTCTAATAAATAATGACACAACCGTTGATCCGGATTATCTTAAAGAATTAGTAGAAGCGGCTGAGGCTGATAAAAAAATCGGTTCTGCCGGTTCTAAAATCTATTATTATAGTGAACCGGAGAGAATATGGTTTGCTGGCGGTAAAATAAATTGGCTGAAAAATAAAGGTGAACATATCGGTCTGGATGAAGTTGATAAAGGACAATATGATGAGATAAAAGAAGTTGGGTATTTGACCGGGTGTGCGTTGCTTATAAAGAGAGAAGTAATTGAAAAAATCGGAGTGTTATCGGAAGATTATTTCCTCTATTATGAAGATGCTGATTATTCTCTAAGGGTGAAAAATGCCGGATATAAAAATGTCTATGTTCCGAAATCAAAAATTTATCATAAAGTTTCCAGATCGACTAAACCTGGATCTCCTTCTTATATTTACTATCATGTACGAAACGGTTTGGTAAACGCTCGTCGTAATGGAAATCTTCTTGTAAAGATTGCAATATATTTTTATGCCGTGTTTCTATTCTTAAAACAAATAATAAAAATATTATTTTTCCGAAACAAAAGAGAATGGGCGTTTGCGGTTTTGCGGGGAGAAAAAGATTTTTTGTTGGGCAAGATGGGGAAAGCTTAAAGTTTGTTTTATGATAAAAATAGCGCCTTTCAAAAGGCGTTATTTTTTTCTTATGCAACTTTGTTCTAAATATTTTCTTCTTCCAGATTAAATTTCCCAACCAAATATCCTACGCCGAATGGTCCCTCGTAGCTAAGTTTTTTAAAAGAATAACTCACACAGGAAATAACTCCAAGTAGGATTATGATAGAACGCAATCCGCATTCTCCTGCATTCTCAACGAGATTTGAGTCTATGTTCAGTATTTTTCCGACATTATCATTCTGAAGATTGCTAATTATAAATTTATCAAATTCTTTTCCTTGAGGCGAATAACCTGCGGGAGCATCGGGGAGTAGGCGGTGGGATAAATCTCCGCTGGCAATAACTGCGATTCTTTTGTTTATATTTTGGACAGCTCCGTAAATAATTTTTCCGAAAACAAAATGATCTTCATAAGTGAGATAAGAAAAAGAAATATGGCAAATTTTAAGTTGAGGATTATTTTTCCCTAAAAAATACAGAGGCACCATTGCGCCATGGTCCAGCTCGCTAGCTACAGTTTGCAACGGGAATCGATTAAACTCGGCAAGATTCTTAATTTCATTTGCCAGTTCCAGGTCATTATCAAACTCTATTTTTGTTTCGTCTCCAAACTCATAAAAATTTCCGGAAAGTTTGTCTGCAAGGTTAACAGACATTGCGTCTGCAAAAATTGAGCCATGAGGCGATATAATCAGTATCGTGTCAATATTTTTCTTTTCAATATCTTCAGAAAGTAAATCCATTGCCGTTTTAGTTTCTTGAACCTTTAGAATATCTTCCTTTCCAATAGAAGGAATCAAGAGCGGAGGATGAGGACAAATTGCTGCAAAAGATAACATATCTTTATATTAATGATTAAAAATTAGCCTATAATGTTTAAATCTTTTCCGCATTTTCTGCATTTACCTTTCTTGTCGAATCTTTTTACGGAATAAAACTGCCTCTTTATATTTAACTCTCCGCAGTTATAACAATAAGTGCTTTCGTGCCGGCTTTCCGGTAAATTTCCAACATAAACATATCTAAGGCCGGCTTTCTTGCCGATTTCATAAGCTTCGAAAAGTTTGTCTGCGGAAGTGTCAGGTATGTCCTGCATTTTCCAGGAGATTTCTCCCGAGAAGGCACTGAGATGCCACGGCGTTTCCGCACCGAGTTCTTTGCATATAAACTTGGCTATGTTTTCGAGCATATTATTATCATCGCTTAAGCCCGGAATGACCAGTGTGGTGATTTCAACCCAAACTCCTGCTTGCTTCAGTTTTTTACAATTTTGCAATATAGGATCAACGAGCGCGCCGCAAAATTTTTTGTAAAAATCGTTTTCAAAAGATTTTATATCTACGTTTATGGCATCAAGATAGGGGACAATAAGTTCAATGGTTTCATCGGTCATAAAACCGTTGGAAACCCAGACATTCTTGATTTTTCTGCGTTTTGCGATTTTCATAGTATCGAGAGCGAATTCCAGAAATATGGTCGGTTCGGTAT
>CAZKLR010000080.1:0-2067 GCA_964553695.1 uncultured Candidatus Saccharibacteria bacterium
AGGTGCCGTCTATGGTGGTGGAGTTTACTTTCAGTTCTTTAACTTTAGTGTAATCGTCTGCTGTCCAATTGGTGGTTAGGGTGGCGGTATTGGTATTGGTGTCTGTCTGGATAAGGGTTCCGTCCTTGTACCATTTGATGTCTCCGGGTATGTCGTAAGTTATGGTAAAGGTTATGTTTTCGGTGTTGGTTATGGTATTGAGGTTGGTATAGGTATTGGTGTTATAGTAGGAGGTTGGTATAGGTAGAGAGGCTGCTTTAGAAGAAGAAAGGTAGAGGAAAAAGAGAGGGAGAGACAATAAAAAACAGAGAGTGAAAAGCAAAGCTTTGTTATATCTCTTCTTTAGGAATGTGTGTGGCATTATATCAGTGTTTAGATGATTAAGGGTTTTCCTCCTTTTGTATTTTTATTATCATTATACTACAGGGTCTTCATAATTTCCAGCGCAAATTCTTTAGCAGCGTCTCGGCCATTTGCGGTTATGATATTTTTTGATGTTTCTACAGTACTGCCTGTAAATTTACATCCTGCTTTGAGTAAAGCTTTCGTTCCGGTCTTGTCGAGTTCATTTTGCCATACAGTAGCAGTTTTTTCTTTCAATATGCCTGCTTTTGCCAATATGACCGGCGCAATACAAATAGCTCCTACAATTTTTTTTGCATCATTAAATTCTATCGCGATTCTATGTGCTTCTGCATTTTCAAAATATTCCTGTGCTCCATTGCCGCCTATAAATACTATAGCGTCAAAATCTTCTGATTTGATATCTTTAAGCGTCAGTGTTATTTCTGCTTCTCCGCCTAAAACTCCCACTGCTGTGCCTTTTTTAGAACCGGCGGTTATAACTTTAATTCCAGCTTGCTGGAATATTGTTAATGGAATAAAATATTCTTCGTCGCGAAAATCTTTGTGTGCGATAACCATCAAAATTTGTTTGTCTTTTAAATTTAGCTCTGACATAATTTTGATTTAATTATTTAAGATACACCGCTTTGTTTTGCAGATGTTCTTCGTAAGTTTCACTGAAATAAGTTTTATGTTGTTCGTCCTGCGTGGTTAAGAAATAAAAATAATCAGTATCGCTTGGATAAATAGCTGCACTTATAGCCTCGATACTCGGATTACAAATTGGAGTCGGCGGAAGTCCTTGATACCTATAAGTATTATAAGGAGAATCTACTTCCAAATCTTCATTTGTTGGCATCGCTCGCCCCGCCTTGGTTATATAATTAACGGTTGCATCTGACTGCAAAGGCTGGCCGATCGCAAGTCGATTATAAAAAACGCTGGCGATGGTTGGCATTTCAGCCTTGTTGGCAGCCTCTTTTTCTACAATACTTGCCAAAATAATAATATCGTACACGGTTTTGTTTTGCCTGTCGATTTTATCTCTCATTTCTTGCGTAAATTTTTTATCAAAATTATCCAATATTTTTACTGTTGCATCTTTTATGCTGGAATTTTTAAAAAAGTTGTAAGTGTCTGGGAAAAGATAGCCTTGCAAGTCGGCGTTTGCCGGTTTACTGTCTAGAAATTTATACTTTGATAAATCTGCTATTTGAATGTTATTAAAATCTTCTCCTTCTGCAATTGCTCCGCTTTTCCTTAGTTGTTCAAAAATTTCCGTATTGGAAGATCCTTCAATAAGCGTAATCCGGACTTCGTTTGATTTTATCCCCGCTTCTCCTCCCGTAAAAAGCTCTACCATTTCTGCTATGGTCATTGAAGGGGAAACTTGATATGTGCCAGCTTTCAACTTGCTTCCGGCGTCATTTTGCCAGAGATAAATCTTAAAGAAGATGCTTCCGTTTATGAGATTGTGTTTTTCAAGATTGTCTCCTATTTCCTCTACTCCTTGTCCTTTTACAATTTCAAACGTGACGAGATTAGGATCGTTGGTATTTTTAGGATTGTCTATATTTTTTCGGACAAAATATGCTCCCGTTGATAGAATGAGCAGAATCGCAAGAAATATAATTGAAGCTAGGGTTATTTTTTTCATAAGTCTTTAATTAGCGGTACAAATAAAAATCCCGGGAATTCTTTTTCACTGAATTCTTTTTCACT
>CAZKLR010000080.1:2167-3757 GCA_964553695.1 uncultured Candidatus Saccharibacteria bacterium
GAATTCTTTTTCACTGAATTCTTTTTCACTTTTTTTAATTATAAGAAAAATGCTCTCTTGAATGGGGATTACAATTCTTCCTCCTATCCTTAACTGGATCTTCAGTGCTTCGGGTACGCCTCCAGGCGAAGAGGCTGCGGCTATTATTTTATCAAAATATCCATTATTTTTATAAACCTTAGTTCCGTCTCCGGTTAGGAATTCAATATTTTTAAAATCATATTTTTCGCAGTTTTTTCTTCCGAATTCAGCCAGTTCTGGTATTCTTTCGATTGCCACAACTTTTCCCTTTTCCGCGACTATGTGTCCAATGAGTGCGGTTTGCCATCCTGAACCATAACCGACATCAAGTATTTTATCTCCGGGTTTTGGTTGTAATAATTCTAACATAAAAGCGACGACTGCGGGCTGGGAAATGGTTTGTCCGAAGCCGATTGGCAAAGGCCTGTTTTCATAAGCATATCCTTTTTCCTCTTCAGGAACAAAATCAGCACGGTCTATTGCTGCAAATGCATTTATAATTTCTGGATTTTTTAGACAGCCTTTTGCGATTAAATATCGTACAAGCTGTTGCATATAATTATTTTAGAATTATTTCCCCCATCTTCTTTCTCTAGAAGAATATTCCAAAATAGCATTTTTCAAATCCTCGTTGTTAAAATCCGGCCAGAGTTTTTCCAAGAAAGTTAATTGAGCATTAGCAACTTCCCACATCATAAATCCGTCGCTGTTATGAGGCTCGCCTCCGGTTCGGATTAGTAAATCTACAGGGAGCAGGTCTTTGGTTAAGAGCTGGCTTTTAAAAAGAGCCTTGTCAATTTGAACGTTGACATCTTTTGCGCTAAGCTCGACTGTCTTTTTTATCGCATCTATTATTTCGTCTGTTCCGCTATAGGCTATAAAAAAATTCAAAAAGTGCTTGTTGTAGTTTTTCGTACACTCAATTGCTTTTTTCATAGGCTCTTTGACGTCTTCCGGAAACTGCTCTTCCCAAGAACCGAATATGTTAATTTTTACTTCATTTTTATGTATTTTTTCGCTTACAGAAAGACGCTGAAAATTTTCTTTAAAGGTTTTTAAAAGAAAAGCCACTTCCTCTTTCGGTCTTTTGCTCATATTATCTTTTGAAGATCCCCAGAATGAAAAGTGCGGTATATTAAGCTGAATAAGTATGTCTAGAAGATTTTCCAAGTTCTCACTTCCCTTTTTGTGTCCAAGCCAAGCAGAAAGGTTGTGCTTTTTTGCCCATCTGCGATTTCCGTCGGGAATTATGGCGATATGTTTTGGTATTTTTTCCATTTGTTCCATCGTTTTTTGATATTCATTTAAATTTTATCGGCAAAACGAATTTTGTTTTACGTATCTATGATAATATAATTATCCCTTTTAGGCAAATAAAAAAATTGACTAAATGGACCTTTTATTCTTTAATCATAAAATCAATTTTACGCAAAAACAAAAACTGCAATATTAGCAGTTTCCGTTTTTTTCGATTTAATTTTTGTGGGCAGGGAGGGATTCGAACCCCCGAAGGCAGAGCCAACTGGTTTACAGCCAGTCCCGTTTGACCGCTCCGGAACCTACCCAAAA
>CAZKLR010000081.1:0-1937 GCA_964553695.1 uncultured Candidatus Saccharibacteria bacterium
TTGCTCTTATATCCATAAGTAATTTTATCAATAATTTTAGCAGTATGGCGATCAATGGATACATTTTTTACTTTTCCATCCATAGCCAAAAGTGCCATTGGATGAACTTTTATAAAGTTATTGATAATAAATTCCTCGCGAGCCAATCCTACTCCATCGTTCGGCACCAAAGATTGAGTAAAAGCTTGCTCCGGCTCGCCTAAATTCATCATAATCTTTACGTTCTTCGGACGCTTGAGATTTTTGAGGTCAGTTTTCTTCACTTCGAACTTCAAAATTCCTTCATAGATATACCCATCTTCTCCCTCGGCACAACTTACCGTAATTTCTTTGCCTGATTTTATTTTTTCCGTAGCATTTCTAGTTCCCACAATACAAGGAATGCCTAGTTCGCGAGAAATAATCGCCGCATGGCAAGTTCTTCCTCCGGAATTTGTAACAATAGCAGACGCAATTTTCATAATCGGTTCCCAGTCCGGGTCTGTCATCTCTGTAACCAATACTGCGCCTTTTTTAAAATCACCAATATCGCTGACATCTTTGATTACATTCGCCTTGCCGCTTCCTATTTTGTATCCTACAGAAGCTCCGGAACATAAAATTTTCCCTTTTTCCTTCAAAATATATTCTTCCAAAAAATTCACATCACGGTTGCTCTGCGCGGTTTCAGGACGAGCCTGCACTATGAATAATTTTCCGGTAATTCCATCTTTGGCCCATTCCATATCCATCGGACGCTTGTAATGTTCTTCAATGGTTGTTGCCCAGCGCGCAAGCTGCAACACTTCTTCATCAGTTATACAAAAACGCCTTCTGTCTTCAATCGGCACTTTAACATTTTTTGTAGAATTCTTTCCTTCGTTGCTATATACAAGTCTCTCTTCCTTAAATCCCAGCCTCTTTTCCACAATCGGCTTGAACCCTTGTTTGAGTGTTGGTTGAAAAACATAAAATTCATCCGGATTGACCCGACCTTTTACAATGTTTTCACCCAGTCCGTAAGACCCGTTTATAACTACCGCATCGCGAAATCCCGACTCGGTATCAATTGAGAACATAACCCCGCTCACTGCCTTATCGGATCGGACCATTTTTTGTACACCGACAGACAGAGCTATGTTGAAATGGTCAAATCCCCTGTCCACACGATATGAAATGGCACGATTTGTAAAAAGAGAAGAGATACATTGCTTGGTTGTATAAAGAATGTTGTGAACTCCCCGTACATTCAAATATGATTCCTGCTGTCCGGCAAATGAAGCATCTGGCAAATCCTCTGCCGTAGCGCTGCTTCTAACCGCCATATCGGCATTGTCACCGTATTCAGCTTCGATTTTTTTATAAGCATCAGTAATTTCTTTTTTCAAATCTTCCGGAAATTCCGCCGCCATAATAGCATGCCTAACCTTCTGTCCCCTTTCGGCAAGATTCTGCATATCATGGGTGTTGAGATCTTTCAAAATATCTTTGATTTGATCCATTAGCCCGGTTTCTTTCATAAAATAACGATAGGCACAAGCAGTAGTCGCAAAGCCATTTGGAATGTTAATTTTTTTCTTGGTAAGTTTTTGATACATTTCCCCCAAAGAAGCGTTTTTGCCTCCAACCAATCCAACATCTTTATTATCAACCTCTTCGAACCATAAGACAAATTTCTCTTTTCTATTTTTTGTCATAAATATTTTTTTATTTACTTAGCTTATAAACATTATAGCACATAATCAATAAACAAAAACAATATATTTTTCTTCAGTTTTTATTTGCTATTTCGTATCCATACAAAGATATTTTTTGCCATAAGAAATTTGTATAAATATGAACAGTGCAATAAATACAATAGAAGCATTTAGAAGCATACCAAAAATAAATGAATTATGGTCTACGCCAAAACTGACAATATTTATTAATATAGAATAAATAAGCATATAAAGCTGACT